>NZ_JBHZAN010000020.1:25040-133321 GCF_042754285.1 Streptomyces sp. NPDC059224 | reverse complement strand
GGGTCATATGGGCGTCCGCGCCAGGGGGGGGGCGGGGGGGCGGCGGGGGGGGCTCGCGCTGGCGCGGAAGCGGTGTGCCCGCCGGGCGCCGGACACACGGCTTCCGGTGGTCCTCAGCCCACCGTCACTTCCTCCGGCTCCCCGCTGGACCGGGGCTCGGGCGGTCGTGTCGGCCGCTCCTCACGGTGTGCCGGGTCCGTCACCTCCCCCACCAGCAGTTCCAGCACGTCCTCCAGTGCCGCGAGGCCCAGAACCCTGCCGTGCGCGTCGGCCACCTGCGCAAGGTGCGTCGCGGCCCGGCGCATCACCGTGAGCGCGTCGTCCAAAGGCAGCTCCGCCCGCAGGGTCGTCATCGGGCGCCACAGCTGCTGCGGCACCGCCCGGTCCGAGTCCTCCAGGTCGAGCACGTCCTTCACGTGCACGTAGCCCATGAACGCGCCGGACTCGGCGGCGACCGGGAACCGGGAGTAGCCCGTGCGGGCGGTGAGCTCGACGATCTGGCCCGGGGTGACCGACGGCGGAACCGTGATCAGGGACTCGCGGCGCAGCAGGACGTCCGTCACCGGGCGGGAGCCCAGTTCCAGCGCGTCCTCCAGGCGCTCCCGCTCCTCCGGGTCGAGCAGGCCCGCCTGGCCGGAGTCCTCCAGGAGCCGGTTGAGCTGCTCGCTGGTGACGACGGCCTCGACCTCGTCCTTCGGCTCCACCCGGAACAGCTTCAGGATGCCCTGGGCACAGGCCCCCAGGGCGACCGTGATCGGCCGGCACACGCGGGCGAAGGCCACCAGGCCGGGACTCAGCCACAGCGCAGCCTTCTCGGGCGCCGCCATCGCCAGGTTCTTCGGCACCATCTCACCGATGACGAGATGGAAGAAGACGACCCCGGCGAGCGCGATCACATAGCCCAGCGGGTGGATCATGCCCTCCGGCAGCCGCACCGCCTCGAACAGCGGTTCCAGCAGGTGCGCCACCGTCGGCTCGGCGACCGCGCCGAGCGTCAGCGAGCAGACGGTGATGCCGAACTGGGCGGCGGCCATCATCTGCGGGAGGCGCTCCAGCCCGTAGAGCACCTGGCGTGCCCGGGCCGTGCCCAGCGGTTCGATCTGGCTGCGGCGAACCGAGACCAGCGCGAACTCCGCGCCCACGAAGAAACCGTTGGTGAGCACCAGCAGGGCGGCGAGGACCAGTTGGAGAACGCTCATCGGACGGCCTCCGCGACGGCGGGGGCGGTGCGGACCAGGCGGACCCGCTCGGCGCGGTAGTGGCCGACCCGGCGGACCGACAGCCGCCAGCCGGGCAGCTCGGCCCGGTCGCCGGGTGCCGGGATCCGGCCGAGCAGGTCGGCGACCAGGCCGGCGACCGTCTCGTACGGGCCCTCGGGTACGTCGAGGCCTATCCGCTGGAGGATGTCGACGCGGACACTGCCGTCGACGTCCCAGGCGGGCCTGCCGTCCTGGGCCGGGGCGGCCGCGAGTTCCGGCGCGTCCGGGCTGTCGTGCTCGTCGCGGACCTCGCCGACGAGTTCCTCGACGATGTCCTCCAGGGTGACCACCCCGGCCGTACCGCCGTACTCGTCGACGACGACCGCGATGGGCTGCTCGGACCGGAGCCGGGCGAGCAGCGGCTGGACCGGGAGGGTCTCGGGGACCAGCAGCGCCTTGCGGGCGATGCGGCCGACGGGGGTACGCAGCCGGTCGTGGACCGAGACCGCCAGGGCGTCCTTGAGGTGGGCCATGCCGACGATCTCGTCGATCTTCTCCCGGTAGACCGGGAAACGGGACAGGCCGGTGGCCCGGGTGAGGTTGACCACGTCCTCGGCGGTCGCCGAGTCCTGGAGCGCGCTGACCTTCACCCGGGGGGTCATGACGTGCTGCGCGGTCAGCTCGCCCAGGGACAGGGTGCGCACGAACAGGTCGGCCGTGTCCTGTTCCAGCGCGCCGGCCCGCGCGGAGTGCCTGGCCAGCGAGACCAGCTCGCCCGGGGTGCGGGCGGAGGCCAGTTCGTCGGCGGGCTCGACACCCAGGGCGCGGACGAGCCGGTTGGCGACCGTGTTCAGCGCGGCGATGACCGGCCGGAACAGGCGCGAGAAGCGGGACTGCGGGCCGGCGACGAAGCGCGCGACCTGGAGCGGCTTGGAGACCGCCCAGTTCTTGGGCACGAGCTCGCCGATCACCATCTGGATCGCCGAGGCCAGCAGCATGCCGATGACGACGGAGATGCCCGAGACCGCGCCGTCGGGCAGACCGGTCGCGGTGAGCGGGCCGCTCAGCAGTGCGGCCAGTGCCGGTTCGGCGAGCATGCCGACGACCAGGGAGGTGATGGTGATGCCGAGCTGGGTGCCGGAGAGCTGGAAGGACAGTTCCTTCAGCGACTCGACGACCGTACCGGCGCGCTTGTCGCCGTCGGCGGCGGCCTTCTCGGCCTCGGGTCGCTCCACGGTCACCAGACCGAACTCCGCGGCCACGAAGAAGCCGTTGGCGAGGATGAGCAGGAACGCGGCTGCCAGGAGCAGCAGGGGGGTGGTCATGATGCCGCCGCCTCCGAGCCTTCACGGACTGCGAAAAGGCGTTCCGCGGTATGTCGGGAGGGGGCGGCGCAGGTACTACAGGACGATCCGTCCATCGCCGGAGAGGGTCACTCCTCGGGTAGCAGGAACCCCTGTGCGCGGGGCGCGCGACAGGGGCGGAGGCGGGACGTGAAAAGCCTCCGCCAACAGATTAATCAAGACAGGGCCCGCAAGGGCAGGGTGGACGACCCCGAGGCGGCTCCGAAGTTGCGTGATTTCAGCCCTGGTGCTGCTCGGGGTCGTGGCTCGCGTGCGCCTCGGCGAGGGCCCGCAGCGCCTTGGCGTCGGCGATCGCGCGCTGCTTCGCGATGCCCGGCTGGATGCCGAGCGCGGGCAGGCTGGTGCCGTCGCTGAGGTTCAGGAACACCCACGGGTCACCCGGGCGGAGGTTCACCTGGACGATCTCCGCCCACTCCAGATGCCGCCGGCTGGCGACGTTGACGACGGTGACCCCCGACTCGTCGGCGACCACTTTCACCCGGGCCAGCTGGGCCAGCACCCAGAAGATCAGCGCGCCGGTGACGACGAAGCTGAGCTGCTCCCCCGGGCCGAGCTGTTCGAGGAGCAGCGCGACCGCGGTGATGGTGGCGAACATGGCGAGACCGGCGGTGAGCAGGATCACGCGGGTGTGGCCCGGCCGGAAGGTGACGGGCAGGGAAGGAAGCTCGGACATCTCTCGGGGGCGTTTCAGAGGCGGCAGGCGTGGATGGCCGTGGTCAGGATGGCGCGGGCGCCGATGTCGTACAGGTCGTCCATGATCCGCTGCGCGTCCTTGGCGGGGACCATGGCGCGGACGGCGACCCAGCCCTCGTTGTGCAGCGGGGAGACGGTCGGGGACTCCAGCCCCGGGGTGAGGGCGACGGCCTTCTCCAGCTGCTCGACCCGGCAGTCGTAGTCCATCATCACGTAGGTCCGCGCGACCAGGACGCCCTGGAGGCGGCGCAGGAACTGCTGGACCTTGGGTTCCTCGATGTCGGCGCCCGCCCGGCGGATGACGATCGCCTCGGAGGTCATGATCGGCTCGCCGAAGACCTCCAGGCCCGCGTTGCGCAGCGAGGTGCCGGTCTCGACGACGTCGGCGATGACCTCGGCGACCCCGAGTTCGATGGCGGTCTCGACGGCGCCGTCCAGGTGGACCACGGAGGCGTCGACGCCGCTGTCGGCGAGGTGCTTGGCGACGATGCCCTCGTAGGAGGTGGCGACCGTCTTCCCCGTCAGGTCCGTCAGGGCGTCGGCCGCGCCGGGCTTCGAGGCGAAGCGGAAGGTGGAGCGGGCGAAGCCCAGCGGCAGGATCTCCTCGGCGTGGGCACCGGAGTCGATGAGCAGGTCCCGGCCGGTGATGCCGATGTCCAGGCGGCCGGAGGAGACGTAGATCGCGATGTCCCGGGGACGCAGGTAGAAGAACTCGACGTCGTTGACCGGGTCGACGGTGCGGAGTTCCTTGGACTCCCGGCGCTGCCGGTAGCCGGCCTCATGCAGCATGTCCGCCGCAGGGCCTGAGAGGGAACCCTTGTTGGGGACGGCGATGCGCAGCATGAGGTCGGCTTCCTTCGCTCGAAAAAAAGGGGTTTGTCGGAAAAGGCTCTACAGGTGGGCGTACACGTCGTCCAGCGAGATTCCGCGGGCGACCATCATCACCTGGACGTGGTACAGCAACTGGGAGATCTCCTCGGCAGCGGCTTCCTTGCCCTCGTACTCGGCGGCCATCCAGACCTCGGCGGCCTCTTCGACGACCTTCTTGCCGATGGCATGGACCCCCTTCCCGACCAGCTCGGCGGTACGGGACGTGGCGGGGTCGCCGTGGGCGGCCTTGTGCTGGAGCTCGGTGAAGAGCTCCTCGAAAGTCTTGTTGGACATGGTGAGCGCCAGACTACGCCAAACCCCGCGTCGCTCAGTGCCAGGGTTCAGATACTGAGCGGAGCGTGGCCGCCGTCGCCACCGCCGCCGTCACCGCCTCGTGGCCCTTGTCCTCGCGGGAGCCTTCCAGTCCCGCCCGGTCCAGGGCCTGCTCCTCGTCGTCGCAGGTGAGCAGGCCGAAGCCGACGGGGACGCCGGTCTCGACGGAGACCTGGGTGAGGCCCTGGGTGACGCCCTGGCACACGTACTCGAAGTGCGGGGTGCCACCGCGGATGACGACCCCGAGGGCGACCACCGCGTCGTAGCCGCGGCCCGCGAGGACCTTGGCCGCGACCGGGAGCTCCCAGCTGCCGGGGACCCGCAGCAGGGTCGGCTCGTCGATCCCCAGGTCGCGCAGGGCGCGCAGGGCGCCGTCCACCAGACCGTCCATCACCTTCTCGTGCCACTGGGCCGCGATGACGGCGACCCGCAGGTCGCTGACATTGCGTACGGACAACTCCGGTGCGCCCTTGCCGCTCACGTCTCTCCTCCGTGCTCTTTCTTTACTGGTTGCCGCAGGTGGAAGCCGCCCCGGAAGGGGCGTCCAGCCACGGCAGGTCGTGACCCATCCGGTCCCGCTTGGTGCGCAGGTAGCGGAGGTTGTGCTCGCCCGCCTGGACGGGCATCGGCTCCCGGCCGCTGACCTTGAGGCCATGGCTGAGCAACGCCTCGGTCTTGTCGGGGTTGTTGGTCATCAGCCGCACGCTGCGGACGCCGAGGTCGGTCAGGATCTGGGCGCCGGCGGCGTAGTCGCGGGCGTCCGCGGGCAGGCCGAGTTCGAGGTTGGCGTCGAGGGTGTCGCGCCCGCGCTCCTGGAGTTCGTACGCGCGCAGCTTGGACAGCAGCCCGATGCCCCGTCCCTCGTGGCCGCGCAGGTAGACGACGACACCCCGGCCCTCGTCCTGGATGCGGTCCAGGGCGGCGTCGAGCTGGGGGCCGCAGTCGCAGCGCGCGGAGCCGAAGACGTCTCCGGTGAGGCACTCGGAGTGGACCCGGACCAGGACGTCCTCGCCGTCGCCGAGCTCGCCGTGGACCAGGGCGACGTGCTCGACCCCGTCGGTGGTGGAGTGGTAGCCGAACGCCGTGAACGCCCCGTGCCTGGTGGGCAGGCTGACCTCGGCCTCACGGCGGACGGTGGGCTCGGCGGAGCGGCGGTAGGTGATCAGGTCGGCGATGGAGATGATCGTCAGGCCGTGCTTGCGGGCGAACGGGATCAGCTCGGGAAGACGGAGCATCCGGCCGTCCTCGCCGGCGATCTCGACGATGGCGCCGGCCGGCCGCAGGCCCGCGAGCCGGGCCAGGTCGACGGCGGCCTCGGTGTGCCCGTCACGGGTGAGGACGCCACCGGGCCGGGCGCGCAGCGGGAACACGTGGCCGGGGCGGACCAGGTCCGAGGGCTCGGCTTTCCCGCCGGCCAGCAGCCGCAGGGTGGTGGCGCGGTCGGCGGCGGAGATGCCGGTGGTGACGCCGTGCGCGGCGGAGGCGTCCACGGAGACGGTGAACGCGGTCTTCATGGACTCGGTGTTGTCCTCGACCATCTGCGGCAGCTGGAGCCGGTCGAGTTCGGCACCCTCCATGGGGGCGCAGATCAGGCCGCGGCACTCGCTCATCATGAAGGCGATGATCTCGGGGGTGGCCTTCTCTGCGGCGATGACGAGGTCACCCTCGTTCTCGCGGTCCTCGTCGTCGACGACCACGATCGGCCGGCCGGCCGCGATGTCGGCGATGGCCTGCTCGACGGGGTCGAGGGTGAGGTCCTCGATGCCCTCGGTGCGGTAGAGGATGGGTGCCGCGGTCATGCGGGTGCTCCTTCCAGAGCGGGCCGCGTGCCCTGGCGGGAGCGCAGCCACCAGTCGCGCATGCCCCACAGGACGAGCGCGCCGTAGATGACGTAGACGAAGCCGGAGAAGGCGTAGCCGTTGGCGAAGTTGAGGGGGACGCCGACCAGGTCGACCAGGAGCCAGGCGATCCAGAACTCGACCATGCCGCGGGCCTGGGCGTACATGGCGACGACGGTGCCGACGAAGATGTAGGCGTCCGGCCAGGGGTCCCAGGACAGGGACGGGTAGGCCTTGAAGAGCAGGGCGACGGCGACGGTACCGACGGCCGCGGCGGCGGTCATCGCGCCGCGCTCGCGCCAGGTGGCGAACCGGGGCGCGATGTGGCCGTCGGTGCCCCCGCCCTTGTTCCGGTTCCACTGCCACCAGCCGTACAGCGCGACGGCCATGACGACGGCCTGCTTGCCGGCGCTGCCGGTCAAGTGGCCGTAGAAGGCGCCGAAGAGGATGAGGCCGGAGGCGAACTGGACCGGCCAGCTCCACAGGTTGCGGCGCCAGCCGAGCGCGAGGGCGATCAGACCGAGGATGTTGCCGATCATGTCCGACCACAGGATGTGCTGGCCGAACAGGACGAAGGCCTCGGAGTTCAGCCAGTTCACCGGCCTGCTCCCTGCGTGTTCGCGAGCAGCCGCTCCACGTACTTGGCGACGATGTCGACCTCGAGGTTGACCGGGTCGCCGGGCTGCTTGCGGCCCAGAGTGGTCAGGTCGAGGGTGGTCGGGATGAGGCTGACGGTGAAGTGGTCGGGGCCGGCCTCGACGACGGTGAGGCTGATGCCGTCGACGGTGATGGAACCCTTCTCGACCACGTAGCGGGCGAGGTCGGCGGGGAGGGAGATCTTGACGATCTCCCAGTTCTCGGACGGGGTGCGGGACAGCACCTGACCGGTGCCGTCGACGTGGCCCTGCACGATGTGGCCGCCGAGCCGGGCGCCGACGGCGGTGGGGCGCTCCAGGTTGACGCGGGAGCCGACCTCCAGCGCGCCGAGCGAGGAGCGCTTCAGGGTCTCCTGCATGACGTCGGCGGTGAACTCGTCGCCCTCGTGCTCCACGACGGTCAGACAGACCCCGTTCACGGCGATGGAGTCGCCGTGCTGCGCGCCCTCGGTCACCACGGGGCCACGGAGCCGGAAACGGGAGGCGTCGCCGAGGTTCTCGACGGCGGTGATCTCACCCAGCTCTTCGACGATTCCGGTGAACACTTCCCGGGTCCTCCTGCCTCAATAGGGCACGGACTCCGGGGCCTGTCGACGAACGACAGAAAGGACGGAAGAGCACACCGGGAACGACGCCGACAAGGTCCCGCCCCTGACGGACGAGACCAGATACGGCGGCGCGCACAGGTTCATGCTCGCCCGCCGCGCACTGCCTCCCATCCGGACTTTAACCGTCGGTCCAGGAATTTCACCTGGTCAACCGGCCGCTGGAAGCGGACGGGTCGCGGACTGTAACCGCCGGTTCGGACTTTCACCGACCCCGGAGTGCGCTGCTTCTGGTACACGGCCAGTGTGCCACGCCCGAAGGTGGTCCATGCAGGGGTGCCGTGTGGGCTGCCTCACAGACCGTGCCGCTGGACTTCCCAGACGGGCCGTCATATGCCCGAGCGGCACCCAACGGGCCCTCGGACCAGGCAACTTGACTTGATCCGCAACCCTTGACCCTACTGGTCTAGTCCATTTATCGTTCGGGCGGGCCCGGCGACGGTGACGACGGCCCTTGCCCGTCGCCGGGTCGCCCAGCCGGGCGGTCGGGTCAGCGGTCCCGCGGCGCGAACAGTTCGTCCTGCGCCCGCTCCCGCGCCGTCAGAAGCGCTCCGCGCAGTACGGCCCCGCCACCGAGGGCGCTCGCCCGAACCTCGGTGGCCAGCGGGGACATCCGGCGCAGCCGTTCCTCCACGCGGGTGGCGAGCGCGGTGCCGCCGGCCGCGCCGATCTCGCCGCCGAGGACCACGCAGCCGGGGTCCAGGACGGCGACGACTGCCGCGACACCGATGGCGACGCGGTCGGCGAGGGCGTCGAGGAAGCGGGCAGGGGATTCCAGGTGAGGTGGGCACCCGTCTGCGGCCAGGTCGTGGCCGGTCGCGCGGAGCCCCTTGCCCCCACGGGGCGCTGACGGGTCGTCGCCGGCTTCACCCGTGCGCCGGGCCGCCTCCCCCACCAGCCTCGCGGCCGCGGGCTCGGGGGCCGTCGACTCTGCCGGAGGCAACCCGTGTTGCCCGGCCAGCTCGGCGATCGCGGCCGCGCCCACCAGGGAGTGGTAGCCGCCGGCGCAGTCCGTCGCCGACGGCAGCGCGCGCGTGCACGGCACCGGCAGGAAGCCGATCTCGCCCGTGCCACCGGAGGCGCCCCGGCGCAGGCTGCCGTCCAGGACGACGGCCGCGCCGCAGCTGAGTCCCAGCCAGAGCAGCACGAAGGTGTCGCGGTCGCGGGCTGCGCCCTCCCGCTGTTCGGCCAGGGCGGCCAGATTGGTCTCGTTCTCGACGCTGACCCGAGCCTGCGGGAACCGCTCCTGGACGGCGGCGACCAGCCGGCGGTGCCAGGCCGGCAGGCCCGCCGAGTCGCGGAGCTCGCCGCTCGCAGGGTCGATGAGTCCGGGCGCCCCGATGCCGACGGTGTGCAGCCGCCCGCCGCCGCAGACCCCCGCCTCCTTGGCCGCCCGCTCCACCAGCTCCACCGCCCGCTCGACGGCCGCTGCCTCGCCCGCCTCCGGCCCGACCGGCACCGACCCCTGCGCCAGCACCCGCCCCACCAGGTCGGACACCAGCACCGAGACGCTCTCGGTGCACACATCGAGGGCGGCCAGACAGAAGCGGTCGGCGACGATGCCGTACAGCCGGGCGTTCGGCCCCCGGCGCTGTGCGCCGGACTCGCCGACCACCGTGATCAGGCCGGAGGCGGTGAGCCGTTCGACGAGGTCCGCGACGGTGGGCCGGGACAGCCCGGTCAGCTGCTTCAACTGCCCTGCCGTCAACGCGCCTTCCTGCTGGAGCAGGGTCAGCGCGAGCCGGTCGTTGATGGCCCGGGCGGTGCTCGGTGATGCGGGCATGACGGGCATCCTCCCAGATCTGCGCGGCCCAGGACGGCCGCATCGCTCCTATCTATCAGGCAGGGTCCCTGATAGTTTACGGCGCGACAGCGGGGCGGCACCCACCCGGGGAGGGGCAGGACCATGAGAGCCATGAGAGACGCGGACCACGGGGTGAAGCGGGCGCGGTACGCCGTCGCCGCCGTGTTCACCGTGCACGGTGCCGTCACCGGCTCGTTCGCGACCCGGGTGCCCTGGATCCAGGACCACGCCGGCCTGAGCACGGGGCAACTCGGCTTCGCGCTCGCCTTCACCGCGTTCGGCGCATCCTGCTCGATGCCGCTGGCGGGTCGGATCAGCCATCGCTTCGGCAGCCGTACGGCACTGCGCGGGCTGATCGCGATGTGGACGCTGTCGCTGGTCCTGCCGTCCCTCGCGCCGAACCTGTACACGCTCTGCCTGGCGATGTTCGTGTACGGCGCCAGCGCGGGCATGGCCGACGTCGCGATGAACGCCCTCGGCGTGGAGGTGGAGCGGCTGCTCGGGAAGTCGATCATGTCGGGACTGCACGGCATGTGGAGCGCCGGTGCCCTGATCGGCTCGGCGGCGGGCACCCTCGCCGCACACCTCGGCGCGGACGCCCGGCTGCACTTCGCGCTGGCCGCCGCCACTCTCACCGTGCTCGGTGTCCTGGCGGCCGGCTGGGTGCTGGACGTGCAACCCGCCGAGGACGAGGAACCGCCGCCGCGGTTCGCGCTGCCGCCCCGGTCCGCCCTGCTGATCGGCGCGGTCGGCTTCTGCGCGGTGTTCGCGGAGGGGGCCAGCCTGGACTGGTCGGCGGTGTTCCTGCGGGACCGGATGGACAGTTCGGCGGGGCTCGCGGCGGCCACCACCACGGGGTTCATGCTGACCATGGCGATCGCCCGGATCAGCGGGGACGCCGTGGTGAACCGCTTCGGCACGGTGCGTACCGTGCGCGCGGGGGGTGTGCTGGCCGCGCTCGGCGGGCTGCTGATCGTCCTCGCCGGGCATCCGGCGGTGGCCATGACCGGGTTCGCGCTGATGGGCCTCGGCATCGCCGTCGTCGTACCGCTGTGCTTCGCGGCCGCCGGGCACGCCGGGCCGAACCCGAGTCAGGCCATCGCGGGTGTCGCGACCATCACCTACACCTCGGGGCTGGTCGCGCCCAGTCTGATCGGCGGGGTGGCCCAGGCCACCAGCCTGGTGGTGTCGTTCGGTGTGGTCACGGCCCTCACCTGCGGTCTGGTGGTGTTCGCGGGCGTGCTGCGGGCCGGGGAGCGCGGAGCACCGGCGGAGGTCAGCCCGCCGGCCGCAGCAGTTCCCGGCCCGCGGCCCTGAAGCGCTCGCTCCAGGGGGCGGGGCGCAGGGTCGCCGCGTCCAGCCGGACCAGGACCCGGGTGCCGTGCGCGTAGGTGGTCCGGCCGTCCGCCGAGCAGAACCGGAAGCCGTAGGTCAGGCCGGTGTTGCCGAGCCGTTCCAGCCACAGGTGGACGGCGTAGGTGCCCGGCCGGGTGACCGGCGCCTCGTAGCCGATCCGGAGTTCCTTGACCGCGTTGCAGGCGTCCTCGGCCGCGGCCCAGTCGCCCTCGAAGGCGAAGCCGTGTTCCTGCCAGAGCTCGGCCCAGGCCCGCTCGACCATCACCGGGTAGCGGGCGTTGTGGAGCAGCCCGAGCGCGTCCAGGTCGTCGAAGTGGACGGTGACGGGGATCAGCCGGCCGTAGGACAGGGCGGGCGCGGGCGGGGCTTCGGCGGTCACGGGTGGGGCTCCTGGGCGTTGCTGACATTTCGCTGACCTTCAGCTGACGCCAGTCTAAGCGAGCGCTCAGGAACCCCGTCGGCGGCCTCAGCCCGCGATCGAGTCCAGCTGTTCGGCGGCCGGGCGCAGCGCCCAGAGGTCGCCGCCGGGGGGCGCCTCCAGCCGTCGCACCGCCCGCTGGGCCGCCCTGTCACCGGCGTCGGCGGCCGCGTGGACGACGTCGGACGCGGCGTAGCGGTGGAACTCCAGCTCCGGATACGGCCAGGCGGCGGCTCCGGTGGCGGCGGGCAGCAGGTAGTCCACGGCCTTGGACAGGCTCTGCCCGTCCGGTCCCCGGTAGGTCCAGAGGTTCACTCCGACATGCCGGCCGATGGCCGCGAGCCGGGTGTAGGCGACCAGGTCGAAGGTCGAGTAGTGCCAGCTCCTGGTCCGCGCCAGCTCCTGCGGCTGGCTCCCGTCGCCCGCGATCTGCGGGTCGATCCGCCCGGACCGGGCGTCCAGCACGGTCTCCCTCGCCAGCGCCTTGTCCCCGGTCGCGTAGGCGAGGGCGGCGAGCTGCATGTCGTAGAAGGTGCCGTGGTTGTTGGCGGCGGCGCCCTCCTCCTGTCCGAAGGCGCTGTTCTCCAGCCAGTCGCGGAAGTCCGTGTTCCAGCCGTGCATCCCGGCGCGGTCGGCGGCGCTCCAGCCGGGTGCGCCGGTGGCGAGGATCGCGAGCGCGTCGACCACGCTCGTGTACGACTGGGAGAAGTCGATGACGCCGATGGCCCGGCCGTCGTACTTGCACGGGATGAACTGGGCGTGGTCGAGGTTCGGGTTCATCCGGGTCGCCGGGTCGAGGAACCAGGTGCGCAGGACCCGCCCGGCCTTCTCGGCGTACTGCCGCTTGCCCGTGTAGTACCAGGCGAGGGAGAGGTCGTAGGCCGAGTCGAAGACCTTCTCGACGTCCTGGCGGTCGGTACCGGTGTCGACCTCGGGATTGCGCTGTCCGTCGCGCTGGACGTAGGGGCAGCCCCAGGGGTTGCCGGCGGTGGGCGTGGTGGTGGGCCACCAGTAGGGGGCCTGGCTCAGGTATTCATGGACGTCGCCGCCGGGGGCGGGCCTCGGCTTGTCGACGACCGTCCAGGGGCCCTGCCCCAGCCAGGCATCGGCGCGGCTCGTCAGGTCCTTGACGGCGCGGCGGAGCCGGGGGTCGCCGCGGTCCAGGTCGGCCTTGGTCCGCTGGAGGCGGGCACCGTCGAGCACGGCTGTGTCGGGGGCCTTCGGGGCCCGCGCGGTCGCGTGGGCGGAGGGAACGAGGACGGCCCCGATGGCCGCGAGTGCCGTCAGGACGACGGCCGCACGGGATCTTCCACTCATCGAGCACTCCGATCGGACTGGAACCGGACGAGAACCGGACTGGAGTCGGACTGGAATCGGACTGGAGTCGGACAGAGCAGTCGTTAATCAGATACGTGAACTTGGTTCACAGGTAGGACCGTGTGAGCGTAGGACGGCCAGGTAGCCATGACAATGGTCCGGACCGTCTTCACGTACGAAGCCGTCTTCACAGCACCTGGAAGAAAGCGAACCCCCACCATGGATCTCGGCGTGCGCTGGAAACTGCACGGAGACGGGCGCACGCCCGCGCCCGGAGCGGTGGTACGCCCCGACGAACGGCTCTCCTGGCCCCGCACGATCGGGCTCGGCGCCCAGCATGTGGTCGCGATGTTCGGCGCGTCCTTCGTGGCGCCGGTGCTGATGGGTCTGGATCCCAACCTCGCGATCATGATGTCCGGCGTCGCGACCGTGATCTTCCTGCTCGCGACCCGTGGCCGGGTCCCCAGCTACCTGGGCTGTTCCCTGTCTTTTGTGGGGGTCGCGGCCGTCATCCGCGCCCAGGGCGGCACCAGCGCCACCGTGACCGGCGCGGTCCTCGTGGTCGGCGCCGTGCTCTTCCTGGTCGGCCTGGCCGTCCAGCGCTTCGGCGCCCGGATCATCCACGCCGCGATGCCGCCGATCGTCACCGGAGCGGTCGTCATGCTGATCGGCTTCAACCTGGCCCCGGTGACCGCCTCCACCTACTGGCCGCAGGACCAGTGGACCGCCCTGCTGGTGATGGCCTTCACCGCTCTGGCCGTCGTCTGTCTGCGTGGTTTCTGGTCCCGGATCGCGATCTTCCTGGGCCTGGTCTTCGGGTACGTCCTGTCCTGGGCCCTCGACCGGATCTTCGGCCGGATCCACTCCACCGGCCCGGGCGGCAAGGTCACCGACCACTGGCGCCTCGACCTCTCCGGCGTCGGCAGGGCGGACTGGATCGGGCTGCCCTCCTTCCACGGACCGTCCTTCCAGTGGTCGGCTGTCCTGGTCGCCCTCCCGGTCGTGATCGCCCTGGTCGCGGAGAACGCCGGACACGTCAAGGCCGTCGGCGAGATGACCGGCGAATCCCTCGACGACCGGCTCGGCACGGCGATCTCGGCGGACGGGGTCGCCTCCGTGCTCTCCACCGCCGTGGGCGGCCCGCCGAACACCACCTACTCCGAGAACATCGGCGTGATGGCCGCGACCCGGGTCTACTCCACCGCCGCCTACTGGGCCGCCGCCGGCTTCGCGCTGCTCTTCGGCGTCTGCCCCAAGTTCGGCGCGGTCGTGGCCGCGGTCCCGGGCGGGGTGCTCGGCGGCATCACCGTCATCCTGTACGGCATGATCGGCCTGCTCGGCGCCCAGATCTGGCTGCACGCCAAGGTCGACCTGCGCAACCCGCTGAACCTGGTCCCGGCCGCCGCGGGCATCATCATCGGCGTCGGCAACGTCAGCATGACGTTCACCGACACCTTCTCCCTCAGCGGCATCGCCCTCGGCACCCTCGTCGTCATCGTCGGCTACCACACGCTGCGCGCCTTCG
Organism: Streptomyces sp. NPDC059224; assembly: GCF_042754285.1. NCBI lineage: Bacteria > Bacillati > Actinomycetota > Actinomycetes > Kitasatosporales > Streptomycetaceae > Streptomyces > Streptomyces sp. NPDC059224. Next base: position 119,343 of record NZ_JBHZAN010000020.1, on the reverse strand, counting down.
CCCCCGCCCACCTCAGGGGGCAGGAGCCTCTGCTGGACGAGGGCACCAGCTCCTACGACGAGACCCGGCCGTAGGCGCGCACCGGGGTCAAGGTCTGCGTCCCCCGTTCCGGGGAAGCGCCGGGCCCGTCGGCGCGTCGGCCGGCCCGGGGCTGGGACGCTTCCCCCATGGCGCAGTCGGAACACCTCATCGCTCCGGTCGGCACCGTCGTCTCCCGGATGCGCGCGCTGGACGCGGCCCTGCCCGGGCAGGACGGGGTCGCGGTCTTCAACCGTGTCTACCTCTCCGTCACGGAGGAGGTCGAACGGCGGCTGGACGCGGGCCGGTTCGGGGATCCCAGAGCCGCCGCGACGCTGGACGTGCGGTTCGCTGAGCGGTACCTGGCCGCCGTGGACGCGACGGAGGGCGACCGCCGTCCGCCGGCCTGCTGGCGGCCGCTGTTCCAGCTGCGCCGCCATCCCGGGGTACGACCACTGCAGTTCGCGCTGGCCGGCATCAACGCCCACATCGGGCACGACCTGGCGCTGGCCGTGGTGGACAGCTGCCATGCGCTCGACTGCGAACCGGCCGATCTGGAGGACGAGTTCGACCGCGTCGGCGAGCTGCTCGTCTCACTGGAGGAACGCATCCGCGAGGATCTGATGCCGGGCCCCGATCTGCTCCAGATCGCCGATCCGCTGACCCATCTGCTGGGTTCCTGGAGCCTGGAGCGGGCCCGGGACGCGACCTGGTCGGCGGCGCGGGCCCTGTGGGCGCTGCGCCGGTTCGGCGACCTGGCCGAGGAGTTCACCGAGCGGCTGGACGCGGCGGTGGGGCTGGCAGGGCGGATGCTGCTCACGCCGCTGTCCCGCTGAGACGGCCTGATCCGGTCGGTGTGCGAGCCGCCTCGGAATCACCTCGTGATCGTCCTACGTTGACGGCACGACCCGATTGCGAAGGAGCACCGGAATGACGACTCGGCTCGGCCTCAGCCTTCCCCAGATGCGGCAGTACTCCATCGGCACGGACGTCCCCGACGTGGCCCGTACCGCCGAGCGGACCGGCTACGACAGCCTGTGGGTCTTCGAGCGTGCCCTCTTCCCGGAGCCCGCCACGCAGGGGCTGTACAACATCGAGGGTCTCCCCTGGCCGGACTCGTACCGGGACGTGGCCGAGCCCCTGGTCACCCTCACCCTCGCCGCCGCGGTCACCGAGCGGGCGAGGCTGGGCACCAGTGTGCTGGTGGCGCCGCTGCACGTCCCCTTCCAGCTGGCCAAGTCGCTGGCCTCGCTGGACGCCGCGACCGGCGGCCGGGTGGTCGCGGGCCTGGGCACCGGCTGGTCGCTCGACGAGTACGCGGCCGCCGGAATCCGGCCGTTCGAGGAGCGCGGCAAGGTGCTCGACGAGCTGATCGCGGTGTGCCGGGCCGTGTGGGGCCCGGACCCGGTGAAGTACGACGGGGACCTGACGAGGATCGCCTCCGCCGTGGTCGGCCCCAAGCCCGCCCGGCCGATCCCGGTCCTGCTGGCCGCGGGCAGCAGGAAGGCGCAGCGGCGCCTGGTGGACCACGCCGACGGCTGGCTGCCGGTGGGCATGGGCGCCGAGCAGCTCGCCGCCCAGTGGCGGGAGTTGCAGGACCTGGCGGCCGAACGCGGCCGCACCGAACCGATCCAGACGGTCGTACGGGTCAACGCCGTGCACACGGCCAAGCCCTACGACGGCCCCGACCGGCAGCCCTTCCAGGGCAGCGCCGACCAGATCGTGGAGGACCTGGTGGCACACGCGGCGGTCGGTCTGGAGGAGATCCTGATCGACCTCCAGACCACTCCGCGCGACGCCCAGGAACTGAAGGACGTCGCCACCGAGGTCTACGAGAAGGCCCGGGCGGCCGGGGTCTGAGTCCTCGCCGGGCCCTAGTCCTCGGGGAGTTCGACCGGTGCGATCTCGTCGTAGACGTCACCGGGACCCGGGTTGGCCGGGTCGGTGGTGCCGCCGAAGTGGTGCATGACGCCCCAGACCGCGTTCAGCGCGGTCTGGACGGCGCCCTCGGCCCAGCCCGCCGTCCACGAGATGTCGTCGCCGGCGAGGAAGATGCCCCGCTTGTCCGCGGGCAGCCGGTCCTGCACGAAGTGCGTGAACAGGCGCCGCTGATAGCGGTAGTGGCCGGGCAGGTTGGCCTTGAACGCACCCATGAAGTAGGGCTCGTTCTCCCAGGAGACGGTCACCGGGTTGCCGATGACGTGCTTCCTGATGTCGACTTTCGGATAGATCTCGCCGAGCGACTTCAGCATCACCTCCATCCGCTCGTTCGCGGACAGCGGCAGCCACTTCAGGCTGTCGTCGCACCAGGTGTAGGAGAGACAGATGACGGCGGGCTTGTCCGGGCCGTCGTCCAGGAGGTACGTGCCGCGGGTCATCCGGTCGGTGAGCGTCATCGACATGACGTCCCGCCCGGTCTCCTCGTCCTTGTCGAGCCAGAACGGCCGGTCGACCGGGACGAACAGCTTCGAGGACTCCATGTAGTGGGTGCGCTCGATCGCGGTCCAGTGGTCGATCGGGAAGAGCGAGTCGTCGCAGGCGATCTTCGACAGCAGCATCCAGGACTGGGCCGTGAAGATCGCCGCGCGGTACGTGCGGATGTCGCCATGGGCGTCCGTCACGGTGATCCGGTTGCCGCTGGTGCGGTGCAGCCGGGTCACGGCGGGGCGCGGCTCGCCGTGGTCGTGCAGCTTCGCGAGCGAGGTGCCGTACGCCCAGTGCACGATCTTCTCCGGCTCGCGCTCCCAGAGCCGCAGCGGAAGCTGCTGGCTGCCGCCGACGATGCCCCGGTGGTGGTCGTCGGCCTCGGTGTAGACGACGCGCAGGATCTCCAGGATCGAGTTCGGGAAGTCCGTGTCCCAGCCGCCCGTGCCGAAGCCGACCTGGCCGAAGATCTCGCGGTGCCGGAAGGACTTGAAGGCCTCGGAGTCGCAGAGGAAGCCGTAGAAGGTCTGGTTGTCGAGCTTCTCGACCAGCCGGGACCAGATCTCGCGGATGCGCGGCACGTCCCGCTCGCACAGGGCGCGGTTCATGTCGGAGAAGTCGGCGCCCTCTTCGAGGCACCTGTTCCAGGCGTCGGCGACGTCACGGTAGACCTGCGGCAGGTCGGCGGCCGTCTCGGCGTAGTGCGACTCGCCCTTGAGGTCCACGACCGTCGAAGGGGTGGCCTCCGCAAGGGGGTTGGGGAAGGGACGGGTCTCCAGTCCCACCATGTCGATGTAGTGCTGGAGGGCGGTGGAGGAGGGCGGGAAGCGCATCGCGCCCATCTCGGCGGTCAGCGAGGGGTCGCAGCCCTCGAAGCCGACGGTCCGCAGCCGGCCGCCGATCTTGTCGGCCTCGTACACGACCGGCTTCAGGCCCATCTTCATCAGCTCGTACGCGGCCACGATGCCGGACAGCCCGCCGCCGATGACCGCGATCTCGGTGCCGTGCTCGGTCGCGGGTATCTGGCCGAGGCCCGCCGGGTGGGCGAGGAAGTCGTCGTACGCGTACGGGAAGTCCGGTCCGAACATGGTGATCGGCGGCTGCTGCTCGTCTGCGTGCTCGACGGCGTTGGGCACGGTGGACGTCATGGGGTACGGACTCCTTGCGACTTGCGACCTGCGAAAAGAACGGGGAGGAGAGGGGAAGGTCAGACCAGGGCCCCGTAGAGGCCGGGCCGGCGGTCCTTCAGGTAGGGGTTCGCCTCGCGGGAGGCGGCGAGCAGGGCGGAGTCGACGTCGGCGACGACGAGTTCCTCGCCGCGTCCGGCCCGGGCCCGTGTCACGCCGTCGGGGCCGGTCAGCCCGGACAGCCCGAAGAAGTCGAACTCGCCCTCCTGGCCGGCCCGGTTGACGTACGCCACGTACATCTGGTTCTCCCAGGCCCGCACCGGGACCAGGGACTCGGCGACGAACTGGAACGGGTGCATGTTCGCCGTCGGGACGACCAGCAGGTCGGTGCCGGCCAGGGCGTGCGCGCGGACCGGCTCCGGGAACTCCACGTCGTAGCAGATCATGATCCCGACGGTGAGACCGTTCAGTTCGGCCTGGACGACCGGCTGCTCGCCCGGTGTGAAGTGGTCGCGCTCGAAGCAGCCGAAGAGGTGGGTCTTGCGGTAGTTCGCGAGCCTGGTGCCGTCCGCGGAGATCAGCTGGGCGGAGTTGTATACCACGTCACCTGCGCGCTCCGGGTAACCGTAGGTGATCGCCAGGCCGTGCCGGTGGGCCAGCTCGGCGATCGCGTCGGCGCAGTCGCCGTCGGCCGGCTCGGCGAGGCGGCCGATGTCGTCGCCGATCGCGTAGCCGGTCAGGAACATCTCGGGTGCGACGAGCAGCGCGGCGCCCTCGGCGGCGGCCCGGCCGGCGGCCTCGTCGAGCGCCTTGAGGTTCTCGACGGTCGAGCCGGGGCGGCCGGAGCTCTGGAGCAGGGCGGTGCGCATGCGGGTCCTCACCGGGTACGGAGGGGGTCTGTGGCCATTTAGACGGTAGGTCGGCGGGCCGGGCCGGACAAGGAGGAGCCGTTGCGCGTGGCCGGACGGTTCGTTGCGTGATACAGGCGTATGGCGGCGATTCGTTGCGCCGGGCGTATCCCTACAGCTCCCTCAGCCGTTCGACGATCTCCTTCAGCAGGGCCGGGTCGGCGGCCGGACCGGCCGGTTCCACGCGGCGCGGCCGGTCGATGCGGACCAGGCCGGCCTCGGCGAGGTCGCCCAGCAGGACGCGGACGACGGTGAGCGGCAGGTCGGCGTCCGCGGCTAGCTCGACGACCGGGCGGGCGCCGCGCCGCACCAGGGCGAGCAGGGCGGCCCGGGCATGGTCGACACCCGTCTCGGCCAGGTCCGCGTCCACCGCCGTGACCTGGGACATCAGGTCGATGGTGAGCCGTTTGGACGGCTCGGTCCGCCCCCGGGTCACGGTGTAGGGGCGGACCAGCGAGCCGGTCTCGCCCTCGTACCAGTGCTCGTCGCTCACCGCGGGGTCACGGGGCCGAGCGCGCGGCCGCGTCCAGGTGACGGCCGAGGCGGCGGACGAGCAGTGCCATCTCGTGAGCCAGCTGGCCGATGTCGGTGCGGACGTCGCTGAGGACGGCGAGCCGGCTGCCGTGCCCGGCCGGGGTCACGAAGAGGTAGGCGTCGTCGAGCATCACCATGGTCTGCCGCACCTCTCCGGCGGCGAACCGGTCTCCGGCCGAGCGGGCCAGGCTGTGGAAGCCGGAGCAGACGGCCGCGAGATGCTCGACGTCCCGCCGCCGCATGCCCTCGGATTGGCTGAGCGGCAGTCCGTCCGCGGTCAGCAGCACGGCCTGGCGGACGTGGTCGGTCCGGGCGACCAGGTCGTCGAGAAGCCAGCCGAGGTCGCTGCCGGGCGGCGCGCCGGGGTCCGGGGCGGGGTGGTTGTCACTGGTCATCGGCGGAGGGCGTCCTTTCCTCGGGGCGGGTCGGCTCGTCCGTGTCACGGGGCAGTCCCCTGCGCCCCAGGTCCAGGCCGCGCTGGAACGCCCCGAAGACCGCCCGCATCTCGTCGGCGTCCAGGTCACGCCCTTGCCCGGACCCGGGCGCCGGTTCGGGCTCGGTGCGCAGTTCGGGGGCGAGGCAGGCCTGCCGCCTGCGGGTGGGCAGCGCGGGGGCGGCGGGGGCGCGGGACCCGCCGGAACCGGCCTCGGCCGTCCCGGCGCGCCCGCGCGGCAACGCGTCCGTCTCGGTCATCACGTCCGGCCCGTCAGGCCCGTCAGGCCCGTCAGGCCCGTCAGGGCGGGGGTCCGTCTCCGCCAGCACCGCCGCCGGCAGCAGCACCACCGCGGTGGTGCCGCCGTACGGCGACTCCCGCAGGGTCACCTCGATGCCGTGCCGGGCGGCCAGGCGGCCCACCACGTAGAGACCGAGGCGGTCGTGGCGGGCGGGATCGAAGGCCTCGGGGTCGGTGAGGGTGCGGTGCGCCTCGGCGAGCCGGCCGGCGTCCAGGCCGAGGCCCCGGTCGTCCACCTCCAGGGTGAAGCCGTGGCCGGCCCGGCCGGTGCGCACGGTGACCTGGGTGTGCGGCGGCGAGAACACGGTGGCGTTCTCCAGCAGCTCGGCGAGCAGGTGCACGACGTCGGCGACGGCCTCCGCGGCGATCCCCACCCCGGGCATCGGCGGCACCACGACCCGTGGGTAGTCCTCGATCTCGCCGACCGCCGAGGACACCACGTCGGCGACGGGCACCGGCCGCCGCCAGCGCCGTCCGGGGGTGGCTCCGGAGAGGATGATCAGGCTCTCCGCGTGCCGGCGCATCCGGGTGGTCAGATGATCGATGCGGAACAGCTCGCCCAGGACGGCCGGGTCGCCGGTGCGCCGCTCCAGGGTGTCGACGAGTTTCAGCTGCCGGTGGACGAGGGCCTGGTTGCGGCGTGCGATGTTGAGGAGTACCGCGAACAGGCCCCTGCGCAGCGTGGCCTGCTTCACCGCCGCCTCGACCGCGGCCAGCCGCGCCCTGTTGAACGACCGGCCGACGTCCCCGATCTCGTCGCGACCGGCCTCGCCGGCGGCCAGCGGCGGTGCCTCGGCGACCGGGTCCACGTCCTCGCCGGCGCTCAACCGGTCCATCAGGGCGGGAAGTTGGTGCGCGGTGAGCAGGTCGGCAGCGTCCCGCAGGTTCTCCAGCCGGCGTGAGACGCGGCGCGCCCCGCGCACCGCGAACCACAGCGAGAGCCCCACCGCCGCCAGCCCGACGACACCGACGACGGCGGCCCTGGCCAGCTCCCGGTAGGCGAAGGTCCGTCCGCGCTCCGCGGAGTTCCGGGCGGACTCTGTACACAGCAGCATGTACTGCCTGACGGCCCGGTCGGTGGTGGACCGCCAGGTGTCCGCGGCCACGGCCGCACCGGCCCGGTCCGCACCGGCCCGCAGCAGCGCGTCCTCGCCACGCTCCAGCGATCCGTACAGCTCACCGCGCTGGAACCGCTGGAACGGCGCCCGAGAGTCGGCGGGCAGGTCGGGGACGTAGGTCAGCTCGAAGACGCGGCGGTCCTCGATGGCCGCGGCGAGTTCCCGGTACTGTCCCCGGGTGAGCCGTCCGGCTGCCCTGGCCCCCGCGACCAGCGCGTCCTCGCGCGAGACGAACTCCCGCACCCGGACCAGCTCGACGACCACCTGCGCCTCCCGGGCCAGTTGTCCGGCCTGGAGGGCGGTGAGGGCGGACTGGACGCCGAAGCCGGGCTCCACCAGGGCGCTGTAGTCGGTGACGGCGGTGTTCCACGCGATCTTCCGGGACAGCACCCGCTCGCGCAGAGACTCCAGCCTGCCGGTGGCGGTCACCATCGCGTCCAGGGCCTGGCGCTGCCGGCCGCTGAGGCGTCCGCGGTCACCGCCCCGGACCGCGGCGCGCATGGCGTCCACGGCCCGGTCGGTACGCCGCTGCTGTGTCAGCAGGCCGGCGGCTGCCGCCGTGTCGAGCCGGGCGCCCAGGTAGGCCGCCGACAGGCGCCGTTCGATCTGGATCTGCCCGACGGCGGTGTCGACCGGGGTGCCGAAGTCGTCGTACACCCCCTGGACCCGGATCAGCGCGCGGAGTTCGGTGGTGACGGAGACCATGGTGGAGCTCCACAGAGCCGTCAGCGCGACGGCCGGGGCGAGGGCGAGCGCCACGATCCGCGCGCGGACGGTGGTGGGTCGGCCGACGGTCCAGCGCATGGATTGCCTACCGGTGTTACCAGCGAGTAAGGAGCCCGGCACAAACTACGGGATGCCCTCGGTCACCGCAATGGTTGCCTTCGGTAACACCGGGTCAGGACTCGACGGCGAACGTGCTGACGACGGCCGCGTGGTCGGAGGGCCAGTCGTTGCCCGCCACCTCCGGCCAGGACGCGGGCGCCCCGCTCACCCAGGTCCGGGAGTCGAGTACGCGCAGCCCCCTGTGCAGCACGTAGTCGATCCGGTCCTGCGGCTCGGGCCGCCCGCTGCCGTCCTCCGCCACCGGGTGGATCGGCGACCAGGTGTGCCCCGGCGCGGCCACCGGATCCGGGTGGACCTCCCGGTAGGAGTCGCGGAACCCGGCCTCCTCGGCGGCCTTGGTCACCGGCCACTCGACGTCCGTCCAGTCCAGGTGGGAGGGGCAGTTGAAGTCCCCCACGAGCACCACGGGCACCGTGCCGTCCCCGATCAGCTCCAGCGCCTCGCGCAGTTGCCCGAGCCGTACCTCCTCGTGGTCGATCAGTTCGGCCGCCCCGAGCCCGTCGAAGTGGAACTCGTAGGGCCCGTAGGGGGCGCAGTGCAGATGCGCGGTCCAGATGTCGACCTCCCGTCCGGGGCGTACGGCGATCCGCACCCCGGCGGCTCCGTAGAACCCCACCTCCGGGTCTCCGAGGCGGGCGGTGATCGGATACCGGCTGATGATCCCGAGGTTCTCGCCGGCCGTGTGGTGGTGCCAGCCGAGGGCCTCGGCCAGTTCCCGGGCCGAGGTGCCGGCGGTCTCCTGGAGGCCGACGACGTCCGCCCCCGCGTCGGCGACGGCCTTGATCTGCTTGGCCCGGTGGTCGTCGATCCGGCCGCCGCCGAGCCACAGGTTCCAGGACATGACCCGCAGTTCGGGTACCGCCATGTCACTGAGCTGCCGGGGAGTGACCCCGACGAGGCTGTCCCGCACGGTCCGGCCGGGGGCGTCGCCGATCGGCGCGAGCGAGGGCACGGCGAGGACCGCACAGCCGGCGGCCTCGGCGGAGGCGACCCCGGTCTCGGTGTCCTCGACGGCGACACAGGCCGCCGGGTCGACGCCGAGGGCACGGCAGGCGGCGAGGTACGGGTCGGGGGCGGGCTTGGTGCGGCCGGTGTCGTCGGCGGTGACGGAGGCGGCGAACCGGCCGGCGCCGAGCGCGTCGAGCACGAGGTCGGCCACCGCGCGTGGGGACGCGGTGACCAGGGCGGTGGGAACGCCGGCCGCGGCGAGCGCGTCCAGCAGGTCGAGGGCGCCGGGCCGGGGCACGATGCCGGTGCGGACACGGTCCGCGAACTCCCGGTGCAGCTCGGCCGCGAGGCCGGCGCCGGACCTGCCGGTGCTGCCGGCCAGCCAGTGGGCGGTGTGCTCGACCGGCCGGCCCAGCACATCGGGTTCGTCGGCCGCGCCGAGCGTCCGCCCGGCAACGCGTTCCACCGCCTCCCACCACAGCCGCTCGGTGTCGACGAGCGTTCCGTCCATGTCGAACAGGACGGCCTGGAGGGGGAGTCGGGGGTGGGGGGTCACGTTGTTGTCATTCCTCACGTCAGGGCTTGTGGACACATCCGGAGTTCCGGAGGCGCTACTTGTGGGTGCGGCTCGCCACCAGTACCGGCCGCTCGGGCAGCGACACGCTCACCGCGGCTCCGGCGCCCAGACCGGTGGCCTCGTGGGCGGCCAGGTCGGCCTTGGCCTCGGTGCCGTCGGCGAGCCGTACGGTGACCCGGACGACCGCGCCCAGGAAGGCGGTGGCGACGACGGTGGCCGTACCGGTGCCGTCCGCGCGCACCTGGACCGCCTCGGGCCGTACGAGCACGTCGACCTCGCTCGCGTCCGGCGCCGGCCCGTCGAGCGGCAGCCGCCGGCCCAGTACCTCGACCCGGTCGTCCTTGACGGTGCCCGGGATCCGGCTCATCGTGCCGACGAACTCGGCGACGAAGGCGGTGGCCGGCCGGCCGTACAGCTCGGCGGGCTCCGCGCACTGTTCGAGCTGCCCGGCGCGCATCACGGCGACCCGGTCGGCGACGGACAGCGCCTCCTCCTGATCGTGCGTCACGAACAGGGTGGTGATGCCGAGTTCCTGCTGGAGCCGGCGGATCTCCTCGCGGAGCGTCAGCCGGACCTTGGCGTCGAGGGCCGACAGCGGCTCGTCGAGGAGGAGCACCCGGGGCCGCAGGGCGAGGGCGCGGGCGAGCGCGATGCGCTGCTGCTGTCCGCCGGAGAGCTGGTGGGGGAACCGCTCCCCCTTGTCGCCGAGCCCGACCAGCTCCAGCAACTCGGCTGCCCGGGACCGCCGTTCGGACGTGCGGACCTTGCGCATCCGCAGCCCGAACGCCACGTTGTCGACGGCGTTCAGATGCGGGAAGAGGCTGTACGACTGGAAGACCATCCCGGCGTCCCGGCGGTGCGCCGGGACCGAGGTGACGTCCGAGCCGTCCACCAGCACCGCGCCGGAGTCGGGGTGTTCGAACCCGGCGAGCATGCGCAGCGCGGTGGTCTTGCCGCAGCCGGAGGGGCCGAGCAGGGCCAGGAACTCCCCCGGGCGGACGGTCAGGTCGAGTCCGTCGAGGGCGACGGTGGCGCCGAACTCCCGTCGCAGGGAACGGAATTCGACGGTGGCGGCGGTGGCGGCCTTCTCAGGCGTGCTGACACTCATGGTTCATCCCCGGGACGAAGCGGTACGGTCACGGCCGCCGGCACCGGCGAGCGCGAGGAGCAGGGCCCAGGTCACCAGGAGACTGAGCACGGACACGGCGACGGACATCTGGGCCTGCGAGCCGCCGACGTTGTAGATCCACACGGCGAAGGGCTGGAACCCGAGCAGCCGGGCGACGGTGAACTCGCCGAGCACCAGCGCCAGGGTGAGGAAGGCCGCGTTGAGCAGCGCCCCGCGCAGATTGGGCAGCACGGCCCGGACCAGGGCCTGCGGCCACGAGGCCCCGCAGCTGCGGGCGGCCTCGACCAGGGTGCGCACGTCGATCGCGCGCAGTCCGGCGTCCAGCGCCCGGTACACGAAGGGCAGCGCCATCACGACGTAGGCGAGGACCAGGACGACGGGGAAGTCCGGGTTCTGGATGGCGACGAACGTCTGGAACAGCGGGGTCCTGGAGAGGTGGTCCGGCCCCCACTTCAGGACGCTCGCGATGCCGGCGACGAACGCGATCGGCGGCACCACCAGCGGCAGCGAGCAGACGATCTCGACGACGGGCCGCAGCCGCGGCGCGCTCAGCCTGAGGGCGACCACGGCGGGCACCATCAGCAGCAGCACGACGACGATCGTGGCGAGGGCCAGTTCCAGCGAGAGCAGCAGGCTGGAGAGGAAGCCGTCGGCGGACAGGATCTGGCTGTAGGCGTCGAAGGTGACGCCCTGGCCGGGCACGTCGACGGTGAAGACGACGGAGGCGCCCAGCGGGACCAGGAAGTACAGGGCGGCGAGACCGAGGACGGCCCAGCGCCACGGGGTCAGGCGTCGAGCCATCGGGCACTCCGTCGTTGCAGGGGCAGGTAGACGGCCATCACCACGCCCGCCACCAGCACCATGTCCAGGCTCAGGGCGAGGGCCACGTTCTCCTGGCCGACCAGGACGTTGCCGGAGAGGGCGTCGGCGATCTGCAGGGTGACCAGCGGGACCGCGCTGCCGACCATCGCGGCGGCGGTGGCGTAGGCGGCGAAGGCGCTGCCGAAGAGCAGCACGAAGCCGCCGAGCAGCGAGGGCGCGAGCACGGGCAGGGCCACGAACCGCCAGTACTGCACGCCGGTGGCGCCGTTGTTGAGCGCCGCCTCCCGCCACTGCGCCCGGAGTCCGTCCAGGGCCGGCGTGATGGTGAGGACCATCAGCGGGATCAGGAAGTACAGGTAGACCAGGACGAGTCCCCAGAAGCTGTACAGGTTCCAGCCGTGGTCGGCGAGATGGAGGCGCACGGTCAGCACACCGGCGTTGCCGAGGGTCGCCACGAAGGCGAACGCCAGCGGCACGCCGCCGAAGTTGGCGAGCACACCGGAGGCGGTGAGCACGGCCTCGCGCAGCGCCCGGGAGCGCGAGCTGACCACGGCCTGGGCGAGCGGCAGTCCGAGGACGGCGGCGATCAGGGCGGAGAGCGCGGACAGCTTGACGCTGCCGACCAGGGCGGTGAGGTACGGCCCCTGGAGCGAGTCCGTGAGATTCCGCCCGGTGTACGAGGACACGCCGCTCGCCGGGTCCTTGACCGTGAAGGCGCCGTTCAGCATGGCCACGGCCGGCAGCCCGAACGCGACCGCCGTGAAGGCGAGCAGCGGGACGACGGCCAGCCAGCCGGGGGCGCGGCGCCGCCGCTTCTGGGAAGCGGCGGACGCCACGTCGGCCCGCGTGAGCGTGGCCGTCATCCGGAGACGGCCTTCGACCAGCCCGTCGAGAGGACCGTCTTGGCCTTGTCCTGCTGGGCCTCGGTCGGGAAGGACGGCGTGCCGGTGACCGCGGGCAGCTTGGCGGCCGCGGTCTTGTCCAGCGTGCCGGCCGACTCCATGGAGGTCATCAGGACCGGACGGGCGTAGCCCTTGAGCCACAGGTTCTGGCCCTCGGTGCTGTACAGGTACTCCTGCCACAGGCGGGCGGCCGCCGGGTGCGGGGCGTCCTTGTTGATGGCCTGCGAGTAGTACTGGGCGTACTGGCCGTCGGTCGGGATGCTGACCTTCCAGTCCACGCCCTTGGACTTGAACTCGTCGGCGTAGCCGGCGTTCAGGTAGTCCCAGTCGATGGAGATGGGCGTCTCGCCCTTCTCGACGGTGGCCGGGGTGGACTCGACGGGCGTGTAGTTGCCGTTCTTCTTCAGCTTGGCGAAGAGGTCCAGGCCGGGCTGGATGTCGTCGAAGGAGCCCTTGTTGGCGAGCGCGGCCGCGTAGACGCCGCCGAAGGCGGAGCCGGACTTGGTCGGGTTGCCGTTGAGGGCGACCTGGCCCTTGTACTGCGGCTTGAGAAGGTCGGCGAAGGTGGTCGGGCAGGTCTTGACGCGCTTGGCGTCGCAGCCGATGGAGATGTAGCCGCCGTAGTCGTTGTACCAGCGGGCCTGCGGGTCCTTCTGGGCGGTGGGGATGTCGCCGTACGTGGTCACCTTGTACGGCGCGAGCAGTCCCTGCTGGGCCGCGCTGAGCGCGAAGGAGGAACCGAGGTCGAGCACGTCCGGCGCCCGGTCCTGGCCCTTGCGGGAGGTCACGGCGTTGATCTCGTCCTGGCTGGAGCCGTCGGGGCTCTCGTCCTCGATCTTGATGCCGTACTTCTTCTGGAAGCCGTCGATGATGGCGCCGTAGTTGGCCCAGTCACGGGGCACGGCGATGATGTGCAGCGCGCCCTCCTTCTTCGCGGCGGCGACCAGCTTGTCCATGCCGCCGAGGTCGGCGGCGGAGGTCGCGGTGGCGGCGTTCTTGCCGTCGGAGGTGGTGGACGACGCGTTGTCGGGGGCGGCGCCGCAGGCGCTCAGGGCGAGCGCGGCTACGACGGCGAGGGAGCCGCCAAGGACGGCGGTTCTCGGCAGGGACACGGTCACGGTCTCTCCAGGGAGTACGCACGAGGGTGGGTGGCGCTGTGGGGGCGGCACTGTGGCGGGCACCGAGCGAACTTGTCTGAACAAGTTGACCACAGTACGCCCGGCGCGGGTGACCTGTTCATGAATACGACGGAAACACCGGGCCCTGATTCCCTGCACATTCGCGGCTGACACGAATCACCCCGGGACGTCGATTAGGCTGGTCACGCTGTGCACAACAGCCTGATCAGAGGGGAAGCATGACGGCGCGACACGAGGAGATCGCCGACGAGCTGCGGCGCGCCATCGGCCGCGAGGAGTACACCGTCGGCAGCCGGCTGCCCGCCGAGACGGAGCTGGCGGCGCAGTACGGAGTCTCCCGCGGCACCGTCCGCCAGGCCGTCGCCGCGCTCACCTCGGAGGGGCTGATCGGCTCCCGTCAGGGCGCCCGCCGGGTGGTGCTGGCCAGCCGGCGCAGCCAGAGCTTCGCGGAGCTGCGCAGTTTCGCGCAGTGGGCGAGGTCGATGGGCCGCGAGGCGACCGGACACGTGGTGTCCCAGGAATACCGCCCGGCCACCCAGGAGGACGCGGTCCGCCTTCAACTCTCCCTCGGTACGCAGGTGTTGCACGTACTGCGGGTGCGCGGTCTGGACGGCGAGCCGGTGTTGCTGGAGCGCACGGTGTACGCGGACTGGATCTCCCCGGCGGTGGCGGCGATAGAGCCGGAGTGCCCGTCGGTGACCCAACGCCTGTACGAGAACACGGGGTTGGTCTTCGCCTACGGCGAGCACGTGATCGACGCGGTCGCCTGCGGCGCGCGGGACGCCGAGCTGCTGGGGGTCCGCCGGTCGAGCCCGCTGCTGCGGGTGCGGCGGGTGACGACGACCCGGGAAGGACGCCCGGTGGAGTGGTCCGACGACCGCTACCGGTCGGACGCGGTGAGCTTCAGCGTCCACAACTCCATCGGCAGCAACGCGCTGGCCCGGATGACCGCGGAATAGCGGACCGGGTGCGCCGTCGTACGCCGGGTGCGGGTGGTTCGTGGCTAACCGCGCGACCGGCTCCCACTCGTCCGCACCCGGCATACGACAGCTCAGCCCGGGGCCCCCGAGGAGAACCTCCTCAGCAGCGGGGACAGCACCAGCACCGACTTGGTGCGTTCCACGAACGGCTCCCCCGCGATCCGCTCCAGGACCCGTTCGAAGTGCCGCATGTCCGACGCGAAGACCTGCACGACCGCATCGGCCTCACCGGTGACCGTGGACGCGGCCACCACCTCCTGGTACCGCTCCAGCCCCCGCTGGATCGTCTCGGGCGAGGTGTTGCGCCGGCAGTAGATCTCGACGAATCCCTCCGTCTCCCAGCCGAGGGCCGCCGGATCCACCCGCACGGTGAAACCGGTGATCGCTCCGGTGGCGCGCAGCCGGTCCACGCGCCGTTTGACGGCGGGCGCGGACAGGCCGACCAGTTGCCCGATGTCCGCGTAGGAGCGGCGGGCGTCCTCGGCGAGGGCGTGCACGATGCGTTCGTCGAGATCGTTCAGCAAGGGGACGTTCAGCTTTCAGGTGGTGCAGGACGGGACCGGCGACAGCCGTACCCGAAGTAGAACACGAGCCCGGCCGCCGTCCGCGAAGCGGCCAGGGCCTGTTGTTCGGATCAGGTCGCAGGACGGCGACGGTGCTGATCGGCGCCGGTGAGCGGGGTCTGGTGCGTGCGGCTGCAGGGCGGAGGAGGGGGTCGACGCGGTGGAGGCACCTCCCGGCCGAAGGCCGGGGGGCGTCGGCGACCGGCTACAACGCCGCAGACGTGCGCGCCAGACCCCGCGTCCGCGGGATCCAAACGACAGGTCCTAAGGGCTGTCCCGTAATCCCTGGTGGATCAGCGCGCGGCGTCAGATGCGGTGCATCGCAAGGCGGAGGGTCGTCCTCATACTGGGCGTATTCGGGCGAGCCCGACAACGCTGCGAGGTGCCGTAGCTGTCGTCGTGCGCCCGCCGGGGATTACGGGACAGCCCTTAGCTCCAGCTGGCGTGCAGCGGCTTGCCCTCCGCGTAGCCCGCCGCGCTCTGGATCCCCACGATCGCCTTCTCGGCGAACTCCTCCAGGGATCCCGCGCCGGCGTAGGTGCAGGAGGAGCGCACGCCCGCGATGATCGAGTCGATCAGGTCCTCCACGCCCGGCCGGGCCGGGTCGAGGAACATCCGGGACGTGGAGATGCCCTCCTCGAAGAGCGCCTTGCGGGCCCGGTCGTAGGCCGACTCGTCCGATGTGCGGTTGCGCACCGCGCGCGCCGAGGCCATGCCGAAGGACTCCTTGTACAGCCGCCCGTCGGCGGCCTGCTGGAGGTCGCCCGGCGACTCGTACGTGCCGGCGAACCAGGAGCCGACCATCACGTTGGACGCGCCCGCGGCCAGCGCCATCGCGACGTCCCTCGGGTGCCGCACACCACCGTCGGCCCAGACGTGCTTGCCGTACTTCCTCGCCTCCGCGGCACACTCCAGGACCGCCGAGAACTGCGGCCGGCCGACGCCGGTCATCATGCGGGTGGTGCACATGGCGCCGGGGCCCACGCCGACCTTGATGATGTCCGCGCCCGCGTCCACGAGGTCCTTGACGCCCTCGGCGGAGACGATGTTGCCGGCCGCGACCGGAACCTTCGGGTCGAGGCCGCGGACCAGCTTGATCGCGCTGATCATCGATTCCTGGTGGCCGTGCGCGGTGTCGATGACGAGCGTGTCGACCCCCGCGTCGAGCAGCTGCTTGGCCTTGTCGGCGAAGTCCCCGTTGATCCCGACGGCGGCGGCGATCCGCAGCCTGCCCCGCGCGTCGGTGGCCGGGGTGTACAGGGTGGCGCGCAGGGCGCCCTTGCGGGTGAGGATGCCGGCCAGCTTGCCGTCCCGGTCGACGGCGGGCGCGTAGCGGCGGTTGGCCGCGTCCAGCTTGTTGAACGCCTCGCGCGGGTCGATGTCCGCGTCGAGCAGCAGCAGGTCACGGGACATGACCTCGGCGAGCTGGGTGAAGCGGTCGACGCCGTTGAGGTCTCGGTCGGTGACGACACCGACGGGGCGGCCGTCCTCGTCGACGACGACGCCCGCGTTGTGCGCGCGCTTGGGCAGCAGGGCCAGCGCGTCGGCGACGGTCTGGTGCGGGGCGAGCACGATCGGGGTGTCCAGCACCAGATGGCGGCTCTTCACCCAGGTGATGACGTCGGTGACCACGTCGATCGGGATGTCCTGCGGGATGACGACGAGGCCGCCGCGCCGGGCCACCGTCTCGGCCATCCGCCGGCCCGCGATCGCGGTCATGTTGGCGACGACCAGCGGGATGGTGGTGCCGGTGCCGTCCGGCGAGTCGAGGTCGACGCCCTGCCGCGAGCCGACCGCGGAGC
Organism: Streptomyces sp. NPDC059224; assembly: GCF_042754285.1. Taxonomy (NCBI): domain Bacteria; kingdom Bacillati; phylum Actinomycetota; class Actinomycetes; order Kitasatosporales; family Streptomycetaceae; genus Streptomyces; species Streptomyces sp. NPDC059224. Next base: position 102,773 of record NZ_JBHZAN010000020.1, on the reverse strand, counting down.
GGCTCGGCACCATGAAGACGTCGTCGTACGTCAGGTCGTACGCGGGCTGGATGTCATTGAGGAAACGCACGTGCCGCACATCCCGGTCGATCAGAGGTGACCCCCGGACCGGCCGGCCAAGGGGAAGAGCACGTACTTCATTGTCCCATGGCGACCGGTATGCGGTGCCCGGGACGAACATCCAGGCAGGTCAGGAGTGTCTGGGAGGAACCTCCAAGGGACCCGGGCAGGGCTTGCCGGGTCACCGCAGGGCGAGCGCCACCGTCAGTCGCGGTTCGTCGGCGGCCGCGTGGGCGAACACGTCCTGGGCGGTCTTCCACTCGTCCGGCCGGGTTCCGGCGTAGCCCTGCCAGCCGGTCACCACCAGGAGGAGCCCGCGGCCGGCCGCCTCGGGCGGCCAGAACGAGGGGTCGCGGAGGCTGTCGGTGAGGGCGTCCCAGTTGCGGCCGAACCAGTCGGGCAGGCCCAGCGCGGCGACGGCACGGTCCATGAGACCGGCCTTGTCGGCGACTCCGGCGAGGTCGAGCACGACCAGATGCGGACTCGTCGTCATCTCAGCACCGTCCGGGAGGAGTCGAAGGGTTCACCGTCGCAGTGGATCCCACCGGTGCGCCGGGAGACAACACGCACCCGCGTCATGCCTTCTCGGCGGCCACGGCAGCCTTGGGGGCCGCGGGCAGGTCGTCGAGGAAGTCGGCGGACGGCACGTGGAAGAGGGTGCCGGTGACCGCCGTCGAGAAGTCGAGGATCCGGTCGTGCCGGGCGTCCTGCGTGCCGAGGAACATGTTGCGCAGCATGTGCTCGATGACGTCCGGGGTACGTGCGTACCCGATGAAGTAGGTGCCGAACTCGCCCTGGCCGGGGCTGCCGAAGGGCATGTTGTCGCGCAGGATGTCCTGCTCCTGGCCGTCCGCTCCGGTGACGGTGTTCAGTTCGACGTGCGAGCCCGGCTCCTCCAGCTCGATGTTGGTGGCCTTGGTGCGGCCGATGATCCGCTCCTGCGTCTCGACCGGCAGCGCGTTCCAGGCGTCCAGGTCGTGCAGGTACTTCTGGACGACCACATAGCTGCCACCGGCGTGCGCCGGGTCCTCGGCGCCGATCAGGACGGCCCTGCGGGCTGCGGCGCCGACCGGGTTCTCGGTGCCGTCGACGAAGCCCAGCAGGTCGCGGGCGTCGAGGTACTTGAAACCCTGCACCTCGTCCTCGACGGTGACCGCGTCCCGCAGCCGGTGCATGATCTCGGAGGCCAGCCCGAAGCAGAGGTCGAAGCGGGTGGCCCGGACGTGGAAGAGGAGGTCGCCGGGGGTCGCGACGGCGGTGTGCCGAGCGCCTTCCAGGGGCTTGAAGGGGTGCAGTCCGGCCGGGCGCGGGTGGTCGAACAGCCGGTCCCAGGCTTCGGAGCCGATCCCCGCGACACAGCTCAGGGCGGCGTCCGGGGCGCCGAACCCGAAGCTGCGCCGGAGCGCGGCGAGATCACCCAGCACGTCCCGCACCGGCTCCTCCTGCCCGGGGCGGACGCTGACCACCAGGAAGATCGCGGCGGTGGTCAACGGCCCTAGCACCGGCTGTGGTTCGGCTTCCCGTGCGGGCTGGGGTTCAGTGGTCACCGCGTCCTCCCGATGCGATCGGCTCTCGGCCTGTCGTACACGTACGTCATACACATGATCGGGGTTCGGGGCGCCCGGCGGACGCAGACGCTCCCGTGCGACGGCGCGCCGCCGCCCCACTTCCCCGGAGATTTTTTCGCGCCACTGGAATAGACGGACCTGTCTATGGGGTTGACCAGCGCGTGTAGACAGACCGGTCTACTCACAACAGGCATCCGCGACCGATGATTCCGGCGCCGTCCCGCGAAGGATCTCTCCGATGAACCAGCTGGCACCGCACGATCGAACCAAGGCGCCGGGCAGGCCGATCCCGCCACGCGCGGCCTTCTACGTGCTCGCCTCCGTCGTCGTCTCGTTCCTCGCCGCCTCCAGCGCGCCGACCCCGCTCTACGCCTCCTACCAGGCGGAATGGGGCTTCAGTCCGATCACCACCACCGTGGTCTTCGGCATCTACGCGATCGCCGTGCTCTCCGGCCTGCTGGTCCTCGGCAAGCTCTCCGACCACGTCGGCCGCCGCCCCGTCCTGATCTCCGCGATCACCGCGCAGGCCGTCGCGATGGTGCTCTTCTCCACGGCCGGGGGCGTCGGCGAACTGCTTCTCGCCCGGGTCGTGCAGGGCCTGTCCACCGGCGCCGCGCTCGGCGCGGTCGGCGCCGCGATGATGGACATCAACCGCTCGCGCGGCACCGTGGCGAACGCCCTCGCCCCCGGTCTGGGCACCGCGACGGGCGCCCTGGTCAGCGGTTTCGTCGTGCAGTACCTGCCCGCGCCGACCCACGCGATCTACCTCGGCCTGCTCGGCGTGTTCGTTGCCCAGGCCCTCGCCATCGCCCTGATCGACGAGACCGTCACCCGCGCGCCCGGCGCCCTGGCCACGCTGGTGCCCGAGATCAGGCTCCCGCGCGCGGTCCGCGGTGCCGCCCTCGCCGCGGCACCGGTGATCTTCGCCGTGTGGGCGCTCGCCGGGTTCTACGGCTCCCTCGGCCCCGCCCTGGTCCGCACCCTGGTCGGCTCCGACTCCGCTGTCTGGGGCGGTCTCGGCCTCTTCGTCCTCGCGTTCGTCGCGGCCGTCTCCGTCCTCGTACTGCGCGACGCCCGGGCGACGACCGTGATGTACACCGGGATCGGCGCGCTGGTCGCCGGTGTCGCCGTCACGCTGCTGGCCGTCGGCCAGAGCGCACCGGTGCTGTTCTTCGTCGGCACGGCCGTCGCCGGCTTCGGCTTCGGCAGCGGCTTCCAGGGCGGCATCCGCACCGTACTGCCGCTGACCCGGCCGCACGAGAGCTCGGGCGTGCTCTCCCTGCTGTTCGTCGTCGCCTACCTCGGCATGGGGGTCCCCTCCGTCGTCGCCGGAACGCTGGTGGTGCACGGCGGCGGCCTGGTCCCGACCTCCGAGGAGTACGGCGCGGTGGTCATCGCCCTGGCACTGCTGGCCCTGGCGGCCCTGCTGCTGCGCCGCGGGCCGCGGAGCGCACCCGGGGTGCTGGTGGCCGCGGGCGGCTCGCCCGCCGTCCAGGCCCCGGAGACCGAGCGGGCCGACGCGGCGTCCCGGTGACCGAGTAGACCGGTCCGGCCAGTCGTAGAGTGAAAGTCCGAGAAGGTGGGTGGCATGACGAAGACGTTGAGTGCCAAGGCTCCCACGGCCCGCGAGCGGCTGCTCTCGGCCGCGAACGAGTTGTTCTACGCGGAGGGCGTGCAGTCGGTCGGGATCGACCGGATCATCGAGCGCGCCGGGGTCGCCAAGGCATCCCTGTACAACACCTTCGGTGGCAAGGAACAGCTCATCCGGGCCTATCTCGACTCCCGGTACGCCAGGATGTCCGCTCGCCTGCTGCGCGCCGTGGACGGCACCGAGGATCCGCGGGAGCGGCTGCTGGCGGTCTTCGACGCGCAGGCCGCGCTCTTCGCCGAGCAGGGATATCACGGGTGCGCCTTCGTGGCGGCCAGCGCGGAGGCCAAGCAGGGCAGCGCCATCGAGGAAGTCTCCGACACCTACCGCGCGTGGGTCCGGGCCCTGTTCACCGACCTCGCCAGGGAGGCCGGCGCTCCGGATCCCGGGAGCCTCGCCCGCCAGCTCCACCTGCTCTACGACGGGGGCGGGGTGTCCGCACGGATGGACCGCGACCCGTCCGCGGGCAAGTTCGCCCGGCAGGCGGCCACCGTCCTGATCGACGCGGCGCTGGCGACGGGCACCGTTCAGCCCGTTTCCTGACGGTGATCGCCGCGGCAGCGTTGTCACCGGTACCGGTGCCGCCGCGGCGATGGCCGTCAGGAACCGTCGGGGTCGGAACGGTTCAGCGTCGGCTTGGGCGTCGGCCCCGCCGTCATCAGGTAGTCGGCGGCCGAGGTGTCGGTGACCAGACTGGTGACCAGCCCCGACCTCAGCACCGCGTCGATAGCGGCCGCCTTGCGCTGCCCGCCCGCGATCGCGACCACCTCGGGGATGCGGCGCAGCTGGTCCGCCTTGACCGTGATGCACCGCTCCCCCAGGTCGCGTCCGACCCGGCGGCCCTCGGCGTCGAAGAGGTGCGCGGCCATCTCTGCGGCGACGCCGAGCGTGGCGTAGTGCGCGCGCTCCTCGTCACTGAGCATGTCGTGCACCGTCGAGATACCGCGCTCCCAGGACCCGATCGAGACACAGGCGACCGTGACCTTGTCGAAGTACTCGAAGGCCCGGGCGATGCCGGTCTGGTTGCGCAGTGCGGCCGCGGTGGCCGCGTCCGGCAGCAGCATCGGCGCGTAGATGGGGTGCGCGTCACCGCCGGACACCTGGGCGGCGCGCCGGACCGCCTCGACCGAACCGCGTTCGGAGGTCCCGGCGTCGTACACGCCCGTCAGCTGCACCACCGTGCACGGGGGCAGCCGGTCGAGCGCCGCCGCCATGTGGATGGTGGACCGGCCCCAGGCGAGACCGAGCACATCGCCCTCGTTGACGAGCTCGCCGAGCAGCTCGGCGGCCACCTCACCGAGGTTCTCGGGATCGGGGGTCTCCTCCGCCTCGGCCGGGGACTCGACCACGACGGCGTGCCGCAGGCCGTAACGGGCGCGGAGCGCGTCCGAGCGCTCGGCGTCCAGTTCGGCCGGTACACGGATCTCGATGCGTACGAGATCCCTTTCGAGGGCAGTCTCCAGGACCCGGGCCACTTTGAAGCGGCTGACGCCGAACTCCTCCGCGATCTGGATCTTGGACTTGCCCTCAAGGTAGAAGCGGCGGGCCATGGCCGCCGCCTGCACCAGCTCAGCGGGTCCCATCCGCATGGCTGACCGGCCCGCCGACATACCCGACACGGCCATCTCCTCACTGCTGTTCACACTCTGGATACGCCGTTCATCCTCGCAGATCCGGCGCAGTCGATCAGCCCTGATCGGAGCCGTTCACGTTCCCGTACCTCAGTGGTCGCACGCCCAGGACGCGGCAGCGGTGGCCGCCTCGGCCTGAGTGCGTAGTGCACGTACCGCCTCTGCCGGGTCGTTTGCCCCGTACACCGCCGAGCCTGCAACAAAAACATCGGCGCCGGCGTCCGCGCACCGCTCGATCGTCGTCGCCGAAACTCCTCCGTCGACCTGCAGCCACAGCTCCAGCCCGTGCTTGCCGATCAGTTCCCGGGTGCGGCGGATCTTCGGCAGCATGATGTCGAGGAACGCCTGGCCGCCGAAGCCCGGCTCCACGGTCATGATGAGCAGCATGTCCAGCTCGGGGAGCAGGTCCTCGTACGGCTCGACGGGCGTCGCGGGCTTGAGCGCCATGGAGGCACGCGCGCCCTTCGCCCGGATCTCGCGCGCGAGCCGCACCGGGGCCGCCGCCGCCTCCACGTGGAAGGTGACCGAAGAGGCACCCGCTTCGACGTACTGGGGGGCCCAGCGATCGGGGGCATCGATCATCAGATGGCAGTCCAGCGGGGTGTCCGTGGCCCGGGCCAGGGACTCTACGACCGGCACACCGAGCGTGAGGTTCGGGACGAAGTGGTTGTCCATGACGTCGACGTGGAGCCAGTCGGCGCCTTCGACCGCCTTGGCCTCGTCCGCGAGGCGGGCGAAGTCGGCGGACAGGATGCTGGGGTTGATCTGCGCGGCCATGCGTCAAGCGTGCCATGCCCCGCCGGGAAGGACTGCGTGGGGTTCGGGGGTGGTTGCGGTCGGGCCCCGGCCGCCGGCCGGCGGGGGCTGGTCGCGCCCACGCGGCGGCGGCCGCATGCGGAACGCGGCCCCGCGCTCCTCCGAGGGGGCCGGGGTCACGCCCGCCGAGTGCCCCTGCCTCAGCCGGTCCGGCGGATCAGGGCCAGGTACATCGCGTCCGTGCCGTGCAGATGCGGCCACAGCTGGACGTCGGGGCCCTCGCCCAGCGCGGGCACGCCCGGCAGCAGCGGACGCGCGTCCAGCAGCTCCGTGTCCGGCCGCTGCTTCAGCACGTCCTGGACCACCGCCCGGGTCTCCGCGAGGTGCGGCGAGCACGTGGCGTACCCGACGACCCCGCCGACCCGCACCGAGTCGATCGCCGTACGCAGCAGCGCGCGCTGCAGCGGGGCGAAGTTGTCGAGGTCCTCGGGCCGGCGGCGCCAGCGCGCCTCCGGGCGCCTGCGGAGGGCCCCGAGACCGGTGCACGGGACGTCCATCAGTACCCGGTCGAAGGTCCCCGGTCGCCACGGCGGCCGCGTGCCGTCGGCCGCGATGACCTGGTAGGGCCCCGGATTGCCGTGCAGCGCCTTGGCCACCAGGCCGGCCCGGTGCGGCTGCTTCTCCGAGGCGAGGAGGACGGCCCCGCGTTCCGCGGCGAGCGCGGCGAGCAGCGCGGCCTTGCCGCCGGGCCCGGCGCAGCCGTCGAGCCAGGTCGCGTCCGGGCCCTCCACGGGCGCGTTGGCGAGCGCGAGGGCCACCAGCTGACTGCCCTCGTCCTGCACTCCGGCCCGCCCCTCGCGCACGGCCTCGACGGCGCCGGGCTCCCCGCCCTCGCTGAGCCGCACCGCGAACGGAGACCAGCGCCCCGGCACGGCCGCCTCCTCCACGAGCAGTTCCTCGGTGGTGGCCCGCCCGGGCCGGGCGACCAGCGTCACCTCGGGCCGTTCGTTGTCGGCGGACAGCAGTTCCTCGATCCCCGCTCGTCCCCCGCCCAGCGAGTCCCAGAGCGCGGAGACGACCCATCGCGGGTGCGAGTGCACGACGGCGAGATGGTCCTCGGGGTCCTGCTCGTAGGGCGGTGCGACCTTCGCGAGCCAGCCGTCGAGATCGTCCTGCGCGATCTTGCGCAGCACGGCGTTGACGAACTTGGCCCGCCCGTCGCCCAGTACCACGCGGGCCAGCTCGACGGAGGCGGACACGGCGGCATGGGTGGGGATCCGGGTGCCGAGCAGCTGGTGCGCACCGAGGCTGAGTACGTCGAGGACCGGCGGGTCGACCTCGCGCAGCGGCCGGTCCACGCACTCGGCGATGATCGCGTCGTACGTCCCCTGCCGGCGCAGCGTCCCGTAGACCAGCTCGGTGGCGAGGGCCGCGTCCCTCCCGTCGAACTTGTCGGGGCCCTCCTTCTGACGCGCCTTGCGCAGCAGCGGCGGCAGGACGAGGTTCGCGTACGCGTCCCGCTCGTCCACGGCGCGCAGCGCCTCGAAGGCGAGGAGACGGACGGGGTCCTTCTGAGGACGGCGGTAGGGCTTGGCGGGCCGGCGCGGCCCCCGGGACTGCTGGCTCACGAAAAAGGTGCTCCGGGTATGGGAACGATGCGGCTCCCAGCGTACGCCGCGCGCACCGGAAAGCCGCTGCTGAGGAGGGGCCGCTCAGTCGCCGAGGGTCTCCTCGGCTCCGATCCGCACGCCACGCGCCCAGTCGGCGGCCCGCATCGGCTTCTTGCCCTGGGCCTGTACCCAGAGCAGTTCCACGGCGTACGACCCCGTCCCCACGTGCGCGCTGTTCTTCCCGACGGCGATCCGGCCCGGCGCGAGATCGGTGCGCTCGGGCACCGGCGTGACCTGGATCAGCTTGAGCCGCTCACCCCGGAAGGTGGTCCAGGCGCCGGGGGCGGGAGTGCAGCCGCGTACCACCCGGTCGATCCGCAGCGCGGGGGCCGCCCAGTCGATCCTGGCGTCCTCGACGGTGATCTTCGGAGCGAGGGTGATGCCCTCGGCCGGCTGCGGTACGGCCTTGAGCGCGCCGTCCTCGATGCCGTCCATGGTGGCGACGAGCAGTCCGGACCCGGCGAACGCGAGCCGGGTCAGCAGGTCGCCGCTGGTGTCGGTGGGGCGGATCTCCTCGGTGACGGTCCCGTAGACGGGCCCGGAGTCGAGGCCCTCCTCGATGAGGAAGGTGGAGGCTCCCGTGATCTCGTCGCCCGCCATGACGGAGTGCTGGACCGGCGCCGCCCCGCGCCAGGCGGGCAGCAGCGAGAAGTGCAGGTTGACCCACCCGTGGGCGGGCACGTCGAGGGCGACCCTGGGCAGCAGCGCGCCGTACGCGACCACCGGACAGCAGTCCGGCCCGATCTCCCTCAACCGCTCCAGGAACTCCGGATCGCGCGGCTTGAGCGGCCGCAGCACCTCGATGCCGGCCTCCATCGCCCGCTCGGCCACCGGCGAAGCGATCAGCCTGCGGCCCCGCCCGGCCGGTGCGTCGGGCCGCGTGACCACGGCGGCCACCTCGTGCCGCCCGGAGGCGATGAGCGCGTCCAGAGCGGGAACGGCGACTTCGGGGGTACCGGCGAAGACAAGCTTCATGGGCGAGTGAGGGCCTCTCGGACACGACGGACACGGGCAACACCCAAGTCTATGCGGCGAGGAGCGGGCCGCCGACGGCGAACACCCGGTGGGCCGCTCGGCCGCTCGGCCGGCCGGAGGGGCGGTGCGCGGGCGGGAAAGCCCGGCGTACGCATATGCCCATACGCCCCCACACCGTGACCAGCGGCGCGCCCACGCGTTGGTCAAGTGAGAGTTGACCACAACGGGCCGCATACGCGGCCCATTCCTTTCAACGCCGGTTCGAGAGGCTTGTTCATGGCCGACCACGCAACCCACGACGCCCAGGCCCGGGCCAGCCTGCACTTGTTGGTGCGGGACATCGAGCGGGTCCGCCGACAGGTGGACGCACTGCGCACGCTCACCGCCCAGTTGGGCAACGTCTACCGCCCGCGCCGTTCCGGCCCCTCCACGGGCTTCGTCGTCTACGGACGCGCTCCCGCCCCGACGGTCCGACTCGCCCAGGAACTCCGGGACAGTGTCGAAACCCTGGTCACGGCGGCCGTGGACTTCGACCGCTCACTCGGCTTCTCGTGGGACGCGGTGGGCTCCGCGCTCGGTGTGACCAAGCAGGCGGTGCACCGCCGTTACGGCGCCCGCCGCGCCGCGGCCCAGCAGGCACCGGCCGCCGAGACCGAACGGCCGACCGAGCCGGCCGGCACCCGCGCGCTCACCATGGGCGTGGGCCTGCCCACGGTACCCACGGTCCCGGCCGCCCGCTCCATGCCGACCCAGCCGACCGCGGGCAGCCCCGCCCTCCGTGACGAGGCGAGGCCGACAGCCTTCCCCGGCCCGCGCAACGGCTGACCTCAGGGCGTTGCCCCGCTCGCCCTCCGCCCTCCCGGCGCGCACCCGGGAGGGCAGCCGCCTTGCCGGCCATCGCTTCCGCTAGCCGATGTCGGGCGGATCGACCCGCACGCGGACGGCCTCCGAGCTGCCCCGTGCCATCCGCGCGGCCTGAGCCGTCTTCAGCGCGGCCGCCAGCGCGGCGCCGGTCCCGGGCGGCACCCGTACCAGCACCCGCTCCCAGTGCTCCCCGGCCGGCGGAGCCCCCGGCCGCCGCGGCGCCCCGGCCCGCGCCTCGGGCACCGGAACCGGCCCCAGCACCTCGGCGTCCGGCGGCAGTTCGGCCGCCGTGAGGAACTCCGCGAGCGCCTCCGCCGGACCCGACACCGCCGCCATCCGCGACACCGGGGGAAACCCCAGCTCGGCCCGCTCGGCGAGTTCCCGTACCGCGTGCCCCACGGGATCCCAGCGCACCAGCGCCTGCACCGGCCGCAGCGTCGGCTCCGCGACGACGACCACGGTGCCGCCCTCCTCCTGCGGCCGCACCAGCGCCCCGGCCGCGATCCACCGCCGCAGCGCGTCCTCACCGGCGCGCAGGTCGGGCCTCCCGAGCATCGCCCAGCCGTCCAGCAGCAGGGCGGCCGCGTAGCCGCCCTCGGCGACCGGTTCGGCGCCCGGTGTGCTCACGACCAGCGCGGGCGTCCCCGGCACGGTGTCCAGCACCTGCTCGCGCCCCGAGGTCCGCACGGGTACGGCGGGAAACGCCCGCCCCAGCTCCTCGGCGGTCCGCCGGGCGCCGACCACCTGCGCCCGCAGCCGGAAACCGCCGCACTCGGGACAGTGCCAGTCGCCCTCGGCCCGTCCGCACCACCCGCACCCCAGCGCCCCGGCCTCCCGCGCCTCCAGCGGACCGGCGCAGTGCCGGCAGCGCGCCGGAGCCCGGCACCGGTCGCAGGCCATCCGCGGCACGTACCCGCGACGGGGCACCTGCACCAGCACCGGCCCGTGCCGCAGTCCGTCCCGGACGGCCTGCCAGGCGAGCGTCGGCAGCCGCGCGGCCCGCGCGGCCTCGTCCCGCGCGAGGTCCCCGTCACCCACCGTCCGCACCAGGGGCGCGGCCCGCCGCACCTGTTCCCGCCCCGCCACCAGGGGCCGCGCCCAGCCGTTCTCCACAAGCTGCGCGGCCTCCACCGTGCAGCTCCAACTCCCCAGCAGGAAGCCGCACTTGTCCAGCGCGGCGCGCAGCAACAGCACATCCCGGGCATGCGGCTGCGGGGCGTGCTGCTCGCTGTGGCTGTCGTCCCCGTCGTCCCAGATCGCGACCAGCCCGAGATCCCGGACCGGCGCGAACATGGCGGCCCGCGTCCCCACCACCGCCCGCACCGACCCGCGGCTGACCGCGAGCCACTGCGCGTACCGCTTCTCGGGCCCGGCGTCGGCCGTGAGCAGCGCGTGCCGCCCGTCGCCCAGCACCCGCGTCAGGGCGGCGTCGACCCGCGCGGCGGCCCGCCCGTCCGGTACGACGACGAGCGCGCCGCGTCCCGAGGCGAGCGTGGCGGCGACGGCCCGGGCGGTCTCCTCGCTCCACCGGGGCCCGGGCAGGGCGTTCCACACCGCCCGGGGCGCGCCGCCGGAGGCCAGCGACTCGAGGAAGGCGACCCCGTGCTCGTACCGCGTCCAGGATCCGGCGTCGGGCACCGGCGGCGGCGGCAACGGTTCGGGGGAGGGCCGCTTCTCGGCCCGCGCGCTGCGCGGCGGCACGGCCAGCTGCAACACGTCCGCAAGGCTTCCCGCGTACCGGTCGGCGACGGCTCTGGCGAGCCGCAGCAGCTCCTCGCTCAGTACCGGCTCGGGCGACACCACCTGGGCCAGCGCGGCCAGCGGCCCCGCGTAGTCGGACTCGTCGAGCCGCTCCACGAGGAACCCGTCGATGAGCCCGCCGCCCTCCCGGCGCCCGTCCCGCACCCGATGCCGGCCGGCTCCGAACCGCACCCGGACCCGGACCCCCGGCTGTGCGTCGGCGTCCAGTTCGGCAGGGACGGCGTAGTCGAAGTACCGGTCGAGGTGCAGTACGCCCTTGTCCACGAGCACCCGGGCGACCGGCAGCCGCTCGGCCAGGGCGGCCCCCCGCCAGGTCCGCGGCTTGGCCCGGGGCACCCTGGCCCCCCGCACGCTCTCCCGGATGAGCGCGAGCTGCTCGGGCGGCGCCCCTTCGGCGCCCCCGCCCCCCTGCCCGTTCTCGCTGCTCACGCCTGCATTCTTACCAAACGCCACTGACAACCGGGACCGCCCGAGATCACTCCGGCCGCGGAACGCCGTACGGCGGTCTTCTGCCTTGGGCCGCTCGGCCGTACCGGTCCGGGACCGGCAACAGGATTCGAACCTGCGGGGGATCACCCGGAAGAAAGTATCCGAGACCTCGCACCGGGCGGTGCCGGTGTCCCGAGATCGGTTCGGCGGCGGTCGGAACGCAGCGGCTTCACCGCGCGCCCGAAGGCGCACTCCACGGAAGTAACCGCGGCCATCGCACCGGGACTGCACCACCGTACTGACCACCCCGTCTGCGCGGCGACCCGGTTTCCGCGGTCCTCGGACGCGACGAAGCCCGGCTCTCCCTTGAGGGGGAACCGGGCCGTCGTCGAGGTGGCTCGGGGTTACAGGCCCGCGGCCTTGCGCAGGGCGTCCACGCGGTCCGTGTTCTCCCAGGTGAACTCCGGGATCTCACGGCCGAAGTGACCGTACGCCGCGGTCTGCGCGTAGATCGGGCGGAGCAGGTCGAGGTCGCGGATGATCGCGGCCGGACGCAGGTCGAAGACCTCGTCGATCGCCTTCTCGATCTTCTCGGAGTCGATCTTGGCGGTGCCGAAGGTCTCCACGAACAGCCCGACGGGCTCGGCCTTGCCGATCGCGTAGGCCACCTGGACCTCGCAGCGGGAGGCGAGGCCCGCCGCGACGACGTTCTTGGCGACCCAGCGCATGGCGTAGGCGGCGGAACGGTCGACCTTGGACGGGTCCTTGCCGGAGAAGGCGCCGCCACCGTGGCGGGCCATGCCGCCGTAGGTGTCGATGATGATCTTGCGACCGGTCAGGCCGGCGTCGCCCATCGGGCCGCCGATCTCGAAACGGCCGGTCGGGTTGACCAGCAGGCGGTAGCCCTCGGTGTCGAGCTTGATGCCCTCGTCCAGCAGGGCCTTCAGCTCCGGCTCCACGACGAACTCGCGGATGTCGGGGGCGAGCAGCGACTCCAGGTCGATGTCGGAGGCGTGCTGGCTGGAGACGACGACCGTGTCGAGGCGGACGGCCTTGTCGCCGTCGTACTCGATGGTGACCTGCGTCTTGCCGTCGGGGCGCAGGTAGGGGATGGTGCCGTTCTTGCGGACCTCGGACAGGCGCTTGGACAGGCGGTGCGCCAGGAAGATCGGCAGCGGCATCAGGGTCGGCGTCTCGTCGGTCGCGTAGCCGAACATCAGGCCCTGGTCGCCGGCGCCCTGCTTGTCGAGCTCGTCGTCGTCGCCCTCGACCCGGTTCTCGTAGGCCGTGTCCACGCCCTGCGCGATGTCCGGGGACTGCGCGCCGATCGAGACCGACACGCCGCAGGAGGCGCCGTCGAAGCCCTTCTTGGACGAGTCGTAGCCGATGTCGAGGATCTTGTTGCGGACCAGCGTCGCGATGTCCGCGTACGTCTTGGTCGTGACCTCGCCGGCCACGTGCACCAGGCCGGTCGTGATCAGCGTCTCGACGGCGACCCGGGAGGTCGGGTCCTCACGCAGAAGCGCGTCGAGAATGGTGTCGCTGATCTGGTCAGCGATCTTGTCGGGGTGACCCTCGGTCACGGACTCCGAGGTGAACAGGCGACGGGACACAACGCTCCCTGGGGTTGCAGCGGCTGCTGGCTGATCATTGGCGGACGACACGGGGAGCTGCGCCCGGCATCATCCGGGAACAGTTTATCGGTCGCACCCTGCCGCAGGCCCACCCGTCTCGACACTCGGGAGTGCTGTGACCTGCGGCACGCGCATTCTGCCCAATGGGGGGCGGCGTTGAACAGGGCCCCCGCACCCGGATGTGGCGTCCGGAAAAGTGGACAGCGTGCCTGGGGAAGTCAACCCAATCGGGCCGCCGCCAGATCCCACACGATGTCGGCGAGGGCCTCCTTGGGCCCGTGCGGCACCGGCGTCTCGCTGCCGTCGGCGCCCAGCACCACGGCCTCGTTCTCCTCGGAGCCGAAGGTCTTGCGCTCCCCCACCTCGTTCACCACGAGCAGGTCGCAGCCCTTGCGCGCCAGCTTGGCGCGGCCGTTGGCGAGGACGTCGTCGGTCTCCGCGGCGAAGCCGACGATCACCTGTCCGGACCGCGCCCGTTCGGCCGAGATCTCCGCGAGGATGTCCGGATTGCGCACCAGGACGATCGGCTCGGGCTCCTGGCCGTCCTTCTTCTTGATCTTCCCGGCCGCGTAGACCGCCGGGCGGAAGTCGGCGACGGCGGCGGCCATGACCACGGCGTCGGCGTCGGCGGCCGCCTTCAGCACGGCTTCCCGCAGCTGTACGGCCGTACCGACCGGGACGACGTCCACGCCGGCCGGGTCGGGCAGGCCGGTGGTGTTGGCCGCGACCAGTGTCACCCGGGCGCCCCGCGCGGCCGCCGTGCGGGCGAGGGCGTATCCCTGTTTGCCGGAGGAGCGGTTGCCGAGGAAGCGGACCGGGTCGAGGGGTTCGCGGGTGCCGCCGGCCGAGACGACGACATGGCGGCCGGCCAGGTCGGGCTCCCGCACCCCCCGCGCGAGGACGCGGCGGCAGGCTTCGAAGATCTCCGCCGGGTCGGGCAGCCGGCCCTTGCCGGTGTCGACGCCGGTGAGACGGCCGACCGCCGGTTCGATGACGACGGCGCCGCGGCGGCGCAGCGTGGCCACGTTCTCCTGGGTGGCCGGGTGCTCCCACATCTCGGTGTGCATCGCGGGGGCGAGGACGACCGGGCAGCGGGCCGTCAGGAGGGTGTTGGTGAGCAGGTCGTCGGCGAGGCCGTGGGCCGCCTTGGCGAGCATGTCGGCGGTGGCGGGGGCGACCACGACCAGGTCGGCGTGCTGGCCGATCCGGACGTGCGGGACCTCTTCGACGTGGTCCCAGACCTCGGTGGAGACGGGGTTGCCGGACAGCGCGGACCAGGTGGCGGCGCCGACGAAGTGCAGCGCGGAGGCGGTGGGCACGACCCGGACGTCATGACCCGACTCGGTGAACCTTCTCAGCAGCTCGCAGGCCTTGTACGCGGCGATGCCGCCGCTGACCCCCAGCACGACCTTCGGCTTGTCCACCGGGCCTCCACTCGTTGAACCGACTCGTTGAACCGACTCGTTGAACCGACGAGTCCATCACACACCACAGGCCCGGCAGGGGGTCCCTCCCAGCGGTAGCTGGGGGAGTGACTGCCGGGCCTGAGGATAAGTCAATCGCAATCTGAAAGTACTACTGCGCCGGGCCCTCGATGGCCTCGGAGGTCAGCAGACCCGCGTTGATCTCACGCAGGGAGATGGAGAGCGGCTTCTCGTGGACGTGGGTGTCGACGAGCGGACCGACGTACTCCAGGAGACCCTCGCCGAGCTGCGAGTAGTACGCGTTGATCTGACGGGCACGCTTGGCCGCGTAGATCACGAGGCTGTACTTCGAGTCGGTGGCCTCGAGGAGCTCGTCGATCGGAGGGTTGATGATGCCCTCGGGCGCGGTGATGGAAGAGGACACGCTCTGCCTTCCGATGGATGGGAAAGATTCAGTCTGAATGATCAGCGACGATCACACAACGTCCATCAAGGCTAGCAGCTCGCGCGCCACGTCCTCGACGGAGGTGTTGACCAGCGTCTCGTCGAACTCCGGCTCGGCCGCCAGCTCGATCCTGGCCGCGTCCAGACGGCGCTCGATCACCTCGGGCGGCTCGGTGCCCCGTCCGGTGAGCCTGCGCACCAGCTCCTCCCAGGAAGGAGGAGCCAGGAACACCAGCCGGCCGTCCGGCATGGACTCGCGGACCTGCCGGGCGCCCTGGAGGTCGATCTCCAGCAGCACCGGCACCCCGGACTCCAGGTGTTCCAGCACCGCCTGCCGCGGGGTGCCGTAGCGGTTTCCCGCGAATTCGGCCCACTCGAGGAGTTCGCCGTTGGCGATGAGCTTGTCCATCTCCTCGTCGGAGACGAAGAAGTACTGCACTCCGTGCTTCTCGCCCGGGCGGGGCTTGCGGGTGGTGGCCGACACCGAGAGCCAGACCTCGGGGTGCACCTTGCGCATATGGGCGACGACCGTGCTCTTGCCGACCCCGGAGGGGCCGGAGAGCACGGTCAGCCGCGGACGTACGTCCGGGGGCTCGGGGGTCGTCCCCCGGAATGTTGCAGCCATGCAGCGATTATTCCAGCAATCGCGGGCTGCCCGGGACGGCTGTCCCGGACGGCCCGGTGATCAGGAGCCGGTGCTGCCGAACTCGCGCTCCAGGGACGCGATCTGGTTGGAACCGAGGCCACGCACCCGGCGGCTCTCGGAGATCCCGAGCCGCTCCATGATCTGCTTGGCGCGGACCTTGCCCACGCCCGGCAGGGACTCAAGGAGGGCGGAGACCTTCATCTTGCCGATGACGTCGTTTTCCTGACCCTGCTTGATGACCTCGTGGAGAGAGGCGCCGGAGTGCTTGAGTCGATTCTTGACCTCGGCCCGCTCCCGGCGAGCCGCGGCGGCCTTTTCGAGCGCGGCTGCGCGCTGTTCAGGGGTAAGGGGCGGAAGAGCCACGCCTACGTCACCTCGGATGTCGAACTGTCGGATACGGACCGGTGAGGAACCTAGTCGCCCCACACCTGAGGAGCCACGAGCAACACGCTCGCCCGTCGCCCCCCACTACTTAAAGGGTGTGGGGGTGCCCCCACTGCTCGGAGACTAGCGGGCAAGTGGGCCGGAGTCAGCGAGAACAGCGGAAAAGTCCTGGTCAGCCTCCGTGAGGCCGGACTTTTCGGACATACTGCCCTGCATTTGAGAATGTATTCACGCTCGGCCCGTCGCCGGAGCGCCCTCAGGAGCACTCCTCGGAGGACTCACCTACCTGCGACGACGTCCCGGATCTCGTCCGCGAACCGCTCCGCGGCCCCCCTCAGGGCTCCGACATCGGGACCGTGACGCAAAACACCTCGGCTCACGTTTGGAATCACGTTGCGCACCGCCGTCCCGAAGACCGCGGGAAGGTCGGCCGCCGTCGCCCCCTGCGCGCCGACGCCCGGCGCGAGCAGCGGACCGTTGATGTCGAGGTCGTACGACGACAGGTCACCGACCGTGGCCCCGACGACGGCGCCGAAGGAGCCCAGCGGCTCCTCCCCCGCGTTCTCGGCGGCCAGGTGGGCCAGCATCGTCGCGCCGACCGTCCGCCCGTCGCCACGCACCGCGTGCTGCACCTCGGGGCCCTCCGGGTTCGAGGTCAGCGCCAGCACGAAGAGGCCGGCCCCGCTCTCCCGGGCCAGCGCCACGGCCGGACTGAGCGAGCCGTAGCCGAGGTACGGCGAGACGGTCAGGGCGTCCGAGAACAGCGGCGCGTCCTTGCTCAGGAAGGCCTCGGCGTATCCGGCCATGGTGGAGCCGATGTCGCCGCGCTTGGCGTCCATGACGACCAGCGTCCCGGCGTCCCGCGCCTCGCGCACCACCCGTTCCAGGACGGCCACGCCGCGAGAGCCGAACCGCTCGAAGAAGGCGCTCTGCGGCTTCATGACCGCGACCCGGTCGGCCACCGCCGCCACGACGGTACGGCTGAACCGCTCGAGTCCGGCCACGTCGTCGTTCAGACCCCACTCGGAGAGCAGCGAGGCGTGCGGGTCGATGCCGACGCACAGCGGACCACGCTCGTCCATCACACGGCGCAGCCGCGCGCCGAAGGGTTCCAACGGGCTCATACGGTCTTCCTCACATCGGCGCCGACCGCGTCGGCGAGCGTGGCGTACGGGCTGGTGCGCAGGCGGGCCGCGAGCCCCTTGTGGACGGCACGGGGCCAGAAGGGCCCCTCGTAGATGAAGGCGCTGTAGCCCTGGACCAGCGTGGCACCGGCCAGGATGCGCTGCCAGGCGTCCTCGGCGTTCTCCACGCCGCCCACCCCGACCAGGGTGATCCGGTCACCCACGCGCGCGTACAGCCGTCGCAGCACCTCCAGGGACCGCGCCTTCAGCGGCGCCCCCGACAGCCCCCCGGTCTCCTCGGCCAGTTCGGGGCCGGAACGCAGCCCGAGGCCCTCGCGCGCGATGGTGGTGTTGGTCGCGATGATCCCGTCGAGACCCAGCTCGACGGCCAGGTCGGCGACGGCGTCGACATCCTCGTCGGCGAGGTCCGGGGCGATCTTCACCAGGAGCGGCACCCGGCGGTTCGCCGCCACCCGGTCGGCGGCCTCGCGCACGGCCGTCAGCAGCGGACGCAGGTGGTCGACGGCCTGGAGGCTGCGCAGGCCCGGCGTGTTGGGCGACGACACGTTCACGACCAGGTAGTCGGCGTACGGGGCGAGCCGCTCGGCGGACTTCACGTAGTCGCCGACCGCCTCGGCCTCCGGTACGGCCTTGGTCTTGCCGATGTTGACGCCCACCACGGTCCGGAAGACCGGCTCACGGGTGGCCAGCCGCGCGGCGACGGTCAGCGAACCGTCGTTGTTGAAGCCCATACGGTTGATCAGCGCCCGGTCGGCCACCAGCCGGAACAGCCGCTTCCTGGGATTTCCGGGCTGCGCCTCACCGGTCACGGTCCCGATCTCGACGTGGTCGAACCCGAGCATCGACATCCCGTCGATCGCGACGGCGTTCTTGTCGAACCCGGCGGCCAGCCCGAAGGGCCCGTGCATCCGCAGCCCGAAGGCCTCGGTGCGCAGCTCCTGGTGACGGGGAGCCAGCGCGGCGGCGACGAAGGTACGCAGCACGGGAACGCGGGCGACGAGCCGGATCCACCGGAAGGCCAGGTGGTGGGCGGCCTCGGGATCCATCCGCCGGAAGACGAGCTGGAAGAAGATCTTGTACATCGACTGTCCTCATACGGAGGGGGGACGCCGTCTCCGGTGTCCCCCCTCAGCCGAGCGCCCCAGAGGGCGCGGGGAACTGCGCGACCGGCCACGACCGGCCCGCAGTCTCGCTACGACCTTTCAGTCCCGAGCCGCGGTCAGCGTCTCCGCGTGCTCCTGGAGCGACCGCACCCCCACGTCCCCGTGGTTCAGCGCATCGATCCCCTGCACGGCCGCCGCCAGCGCCTGCACCGTCGTCAGACACGGCACCGACCGGGCCACCGCGGCCGTCCGGATCTCGTACCCGTCCAGGCGACCCCCCGTGCCGTACGGGGTGTTGACGATGAGGTCCACCTCGCCGTCGTGGATGAGCTGGACGATCGTCCGCTCGCCGTTCGGCCCGATGCCGTCGGACTGCTTGCGCACCACCGTCGCGTTGATGCCGTTGCGCTTGAGCACCTCGGCCGTGCCGGACGTGGCGAGCAGCTCGAAGCCGTGGGCGACCAGCTCACGCGCCGGGAAGATCATCGAGCGCTTGTCGCGGTTGGCGACCGAGATGAAGGCGCGGCCCTTGGTGGGCAGCGGGCCGTACGCCCCCGCCTGCGACTTGGCGTACGCCGTGCCGAAGACCGAGTCGATGCCCATGACCTCGCCGGTGGAGCGCATCTCCGGGCCGAGCACGGTGTCCACACCGCGCCCCTGGATGTCGCGGAAGCGCGACCACGGCATGACCGCCTCCTTGACGGAGATCGGCGCGTCGAACGGCAGCTCGCCGCCGTCGCCGCGGGCCGGCAGCAGCCCCTCGGCACGCAGTTCGGCGACGGTCGCGCCCAGCGAGATCCGGGCGGCGGCCTTCGCCAGCGGCACCGCGGTCGCCTTCGAGGTGAAGGGGACGGTACGGGACGCGCGCGGGTTGGCCTCGAGGACGTAGAGGATGTCCCCGGCCAGCGCGAACTGGATGTTGATCAGGCCGCGGACGCCGACGCCCTTCGCGATGGCCTCCGTCGAGGCCCGCAGGCGCTTGATGTCGAAGCCGCCCAGCGTGATCGGCGGCAGGGCGCACGCCGAGTCGCCGGAGTGGATGCCGGCCTCCTCGATGTGCTCCATCACGCCACCGAGGTACAGCTCCTGGCCGTCGTACAGCGCGTCGACGTCGATCTCGATCGCGTCGTCGAGGAACCGGTCGACGAGCACCGGCCGGGAGGGACTGATCTCGGTCGACTCGGCGATGTAGGAGGCGAGGCGGGTCTCGTCGTAGACGATCTCCATGCCGCGGCCGCCGAGGACGTAGGACGGCCGCACGAGCACCGGGTAGCCGATCTCGTCGGCGATGGCCTTGGCCTCGGCGAAGGTGGTCGCGGTGCCGTGCTTGGGGGCCGGCAGGCCCGCCTCGGCCAGGACCCGGCCGAAGGCGCCCCGGTCCTCGGCCGCGTGGATGGCCTCGGGGGACGTGCCGACGATCGGCACCCCGTTGTCCTTCAGCGCCTGCGACAGGCCCAGCGGGGTCTGTCCGCCCAGCTGGACCACCACGCCGGCCACCGGACCGGCCTGCTGCTCGGCGTGCACGATCTCCAGGACGTCCTCCAGGGTGAGCGGCTCGAAGTACAGCCGGTCGGAGGTGTCGTAGTCGGTGGAGACGGTCTCCGGGTTGCAGTTGACCATGACGGTCTCGTACCCGGCGTCCGACAGCGCGAAGGACGCGTGCACGCAGGAGTAGTCGAACTCGATGCCCTGGCCGATGCGGTTGGGACCGGAGCCCAGGATGATCACGGCCGGCTTCTCGCGCCGGGCGACCTCGGTCTCCTCGTCGTAGGAGGAGTAGAAGTACGGCGTCCTGGCGGCGAACTCGGCCGCGCAGGTGTCGACCGTCTTGTAGACCGGGCGGACGCCGAGCGCGTGCCTGACCTCGCGGACGACGTCCTCGCGCAGGCCGCGGATCTCGCCGATCTGCTGGTCGGAGAAGCCGTGCCGCTTGGCCTCGGCGAGCAGGTCGGGGGTGAGTTCGGCGGCGGCCGCCAGCTCGTCGGCGATCTCCTTGATCAGGAACAGCTGGTCCACGAACCACGGGTCGATCTTCGTGAACTCGAAGACCTCCTCGGGCGTGGCGCCCGCGCGGATGGCCTGCATGACCGCGTTGATGCGGCCGTCGGTGGGCCGCACCGCCTCGCGCAGCAGGGTCTCCTTGTCCCCGGGCTCGCCCACGAACGTGAACTGGCTGCCCTTCTTCTCCAGCGAGCGCAGCGCCTTCTGGAAGGCCTCGGGGAAGTTGCGGCCGATGGCCATCGCCTCGCCGACCGACTTCATGGTCGTGGTCAGCGTGGAGTCGGCCTGCGGGAACTTCTCGAAGGCGAACCGCGGGGCCTTGACGACCACGTAGTCGAGCGTGGGCTCGAAGGAGGCCGGGGTCTCCTGCGTGATGTCGTTGGGGATCTCGTCGAGCGTGTAGCCGACGGCCAGCTTGGCTGCGATCTTCGCGATCGGGAAGCCGGTGGCCTTGGAGGCGAGCGCGGAGGACCGCGACACGCGCGGGTTCATCTCGATGACGATGACCCGGCCGTCCTCGGGGTTCACCGCGAACTGGATGTTGCAGCCGCCGGTGTCCACGCCGACCTCGCGGATCACGGCGATGCCGATGTCCCGCAGGATCTGGTACTCGCGGTCGGTGAGCGTCATGGAGGGGGCGACGGTGATCGAGTCGCCGGTGTGGACGCCCATGGGGTCGAAGTTCTCGATGGAGCAGACGACCACGACGTTGTCGTGCTTGTCCCGCATCAGCTCCAGCTCGTACTCCTTCCAGCCGAGGATGGACTCCTCCAGGAGCACCTCGGTGGTCGGCGAGAGGGTCAGGCCCTGGCCGGCGATCCGGCGCAGCTCCTCCTCGTCGTGGGCGAAGCCGGAGCCGGCCCCGCCCATGGTGAAGGAGGGACGGACCACGACCGGGTAGCCGCCGAGCTCCTCGACCCCGGCGAGCACCTCGTCCATGGTGTGGCAGATGACCGAGCGCGCGGACTCGCCGTACCCGGTCTTGCGGCGGACCTCCGCCACCACGTCCTTGAAGAGATCGCGGTCCTCGCCCTTGTTGATGGCCTCGACGTTGGCGCCGATCAGCTCGACGCCGTACTTGGCGAGGACACCGTTCTCGTCCAGCGAGATCGCGGTGTTCAGCGCCGTCTGGCCGCCCAGGGTGGGCAGCAGGGCGTCGGGGCGCTCCTTGGCGATGATCTTCTCGACGAACTCCGGGGTGATCGGCTCGACGTAGGTCGCGTCGGCGATCTCCGGGTCGGTCATGATCGTCGCCGGGTTGGAGTTGACCAGGATGACCCTCAGGCCCTCGGCGCGCAGCACGCGGCAGGCCTGGGTGCCGGAGTAGTCGAACTCGGCGGCCTGGCCGATGACGATCGGGCCGGAGCCGATGACCAGGACGGACTGGATATCGGTGCGCTTAGGCACGCTGGCCCTCCATCAGGGAGACGAAGCGGTCGAAGAGGTAGGCGGCGTCGTGCGGGCCGGCCGCCGCTTCGGGGTGGTACTGGACGGAGAAGGCCGGCTGGTCGAGCAGCTGCAGCCCCTCCACGACGTCGTCGTTCAGGCACACGTGGGAGACCTCGGCGCGGCCGAACTCGGTCTCGCTGACCTGGTCGAGCGGGGCGTCCACGGCGAAGCCGTGGTTGTGCGCGGTGACCTCGACCTTGCCGGTCGTACGGTCCTGGACCGGCTGGTTGATGCCCCGGTGGCCGTACTTCAGCTTGTAGGTGCCGAAGCCGAGGGCGCGGCCGAGGATCTGGTTGCCGAAGCAGATGCCGAACAGCGGGGTCCTGCGTGCCAGGACGGCGGCCATCAGGGCCACCGGCCCGTCGGCCGTGGCCGGGTCGCCGGGACCGTTGGAGAAGAACACGCCGTCCGGGGAGACGGCGTACACGTCCTCCTCGGTGGCGGTCGCGGGCAGCACGTGCACCTCGATGCCACGCTCGGCCATCCGCTGCGGGGTCATGCCCTTGATGCCGAGGTCGACGGCGGCGACGGTGAACCGCTTCTCCCCGACGGCCGGGACGACGTACGCCTCCTTGGTCGCGACCTCCTCGTAGAGGCTCGCGCCCTTCATGTGCGGCTGGGCCTGCACACGCGTGAGGAGCTCGGAGTCGGCGGCGACCGCCTCGCCCGAGAAGATGCCGGAGCGCATCGAGCCGCGCTCACGGAGGTGCCGGGTGAGGGCGCGGGTGTCGATCCCGGAGATGCCGACCACGCCCTGCGCGACCAGCTCGTCGTCCAGGGAACGCCGCGCGCGCCAGTTGGAGGGCACGCGTGAGGGGTCGCGCACGACGTAGCCGGAGACCCAGATGCGGCCGGACTCGTCGTCCTCGTCGTTCCAGCCCGTGTTGCCGATCTGCGGGGCGGTGGCGACCACGATCTGGCGGTCGTACGAGGGGTCGGTGAGGGTCTCCTGGTAGCCGGTCATGCCGGTGGAGAACACGGCCTCGCCGAAGGTCTCCCCCACGGCCCCGTAGGCGCGGCCGCGGAAGATCCGGCCGTCCTCCAGGACGAGTACGGCGGGAGTCGCCTTCTTGGCAGAGGCGGTTCCCCTGGTGGAGGTCGTCATCGTTCGGCGCCTTCCGTGCTGGGTGTCTTGATCATGGAGTTGAGGGTGTCGACCCACTCGGCGTGCTCGGCCGCGTGGTCGGACCGGAATCCGGAGTCGATCAGCCGGTCGCCGTGCTGCCAGGTCACCACGAGCAGTCCGCCCTCGGTGAGGACCTTGCCCGCGATGCCCTTGCCGAGCAGGGCCTCGCGGAGCGCGGCGGCGGGGATGAAGAAGTCGGTCGCCCCGGGGCGTACGACGTCGAGGCCCGCGTCGGTCAGGGTGAGCTCGGCCCGGCTGCGGGAGCCGAGGCCGTGGGCCACGATGCGGTCCAGCCACTGCCCGGCGGTGGTGGAGCCGTGGTAACGGCCGCTCATCGTCAGTCTCGCCGGGCCCGGGTCGTCCGGCGCGGTGGGCAGGTCCGGGAGGTCGCCCTGGAGGGTGCCGCGCCACTTCCAGCCCTCGCGCATCAGCCAGTAGACGAGCGCGACGAAGAGGGCGAGGCCGACGAGCCAGCCGATGCGCGCGGCCCAGTCGGTGACCGCGGCCGACTTCTTGTCGTCGGCCAGCAGGATCAGAGGTGTCACGTCAGCTTCCCGTCCACGAGCGTCGCCTTGCCCCGCAGCCACGTGTGGGTGACACGGCCCGGCAGCTCTCGCCCCTCGTACGGGGTGTTGCGGCTGCGCGAGGCAAAGCCCGCGGGGTCCACCGTGCCACGGTATTCCGTGTCGACGAGCGTGAGGTTGGCGGGCTCACCAGCCGAGACGGGGCGGCCGTGCCCGGCGGCCCGCCCGATCCGCGCGGGCTCGACTGACATCCGGTCGGCGACGCCGGCCCAGGTCAGCAGGCCCGTGTCCACCATGGTCTCCTGCACCACCGACAGGGCGGTCTCCAGACCGACCATCCCCATGGCGGCCGCGGCCCACTCGCAGTCCTTGTCCTCGTGCGGGTGCGGGGCGTGGTCGGTGGCGACGATGTCGATCGTGCCGTCGGCCAGTGCCTCGCGCAGGGCCAGGACGTCGCGCTCGGTGCGCAGCGGCGGGTTGACCTTGTAGACCGGGTTGTACGACCGCACCAGCTCGTCGGTGAGGAGCAGGTGGTGCGGGGTGACCTCGGCGGTGACGTCGATGCCCCGGGACTTGGCCCAGCGCACGATCTCGACGGACCCGGCGGTCGAGAGGTGGCAGATGTGGACGCGGGAGCCGACGTGCTCGGCGAGCAGGACGTCCCGCGCGATGACCGACTCCTCGGCGACGGCCGGCCAGCCGCCGAGGCCCAGCTCTGCGGAGACGACGCCCTCGTTCATCTGGGCGCCCTCGGTCAGCCGCGGCTCCTGCGCGTGCTGCGCGACGACGCCGCCGAAGGCCTTCACGTACTCCAGCGCGCGGCGCATGATCACCGCGTCGTCCACGCACTTGCCGTCGTCGGAGAAGACGGTGACCCCGGCGGCCGACTCGTGCATGGCGCCCAGTTCGGCGAGCTTCTTGCCCTCCAGGCCGACGGTGACGGCGCCGATGGGCTGGACGTCGCAGTAGCCGTGCTCCCGGCCGAGCCGGTAGACCTGCTCGACCACGCCTGCGGTGTCCGCGACGGGGAAGGTGTTGGCCATGGCGAACACCGCCGTGTAGCCGCCGCTCGCGGCCGCGCGGGTGCCGGTCAGCACGGTCTCGGAGTCCTCGCGGCCCGGCTCGCGCAGATGGGTGTGCAGGTCGACCAGGCCCGGCAGCAGCACCTTGCCGGCGGCCTCCACGACCTCGGCGCCCTCGGCGGACAGCCCGCCGCCCACCGCCTCGATGACCTCGCCGTCGATCAGGACGTCCTGCGGCTCACCGCCGAGCACCTTCGCACCACGGATCAGGATCTTGCTCATGGGTGTTACTTCTCCTCGATGGTGCGGGCGTGGCTGACGGCGGGTTCGTTGCCGCCGAGCAGAAGGTAGAGAACGGCCATCCGGATGGAGACTCCGTTTGCGACCTGCTCGACCACGGTGCAGCGGTCGGAGTCGGCGACCTCGGCGGTGATCTCCATGCCGCGGACCATCGGGCCGGGGTGCATCACGATGGCGTGCTCGGGCATCTTCGCCATGCGCTCGCCGTCGAGGCCGTACCGCCGCGAGTACTCGCGCTCGGTCGGGAAGAACGCGGCGTTCATGCGCTCGCGCTGGACGCGCAGCATCATCACCGCGTCGGACTTGGGCAGGACGGCGTCGAGGTCGTACGACACCTCGCAGGGCCAGTTCCCGATGCCGACCGGAACCAGGGTGGGCGGGGCGACCAGAGTGACCTCGGCGCCGAGGGTGTGCAGCAGGTCGACGTTGGAGCGGGCGACCCGGCTGTGCAGGACGTCGCCGACGATCGTGATGCGCTTGCCGGCCAGGTCCTGCCCTATCCCGGCGTCCCGGCCGACGAGCCGGCGGCGCATGGTGAAGGCGTCGAGGAGGGCCTGGGTGGGGTGCTGGTGGGTGCCGTCGCCCGCGTTGATGACGGCGGCGTCGATCCAGCCTGAGTTGGCGAGGCGGTAGGGGGCTCCGGAGGCGCCGTGCCGGATGACGACGGCGTCGACGCCCATCGCCTCCAGGGTCTGGGCGGTGTCCTTAAGGGACTCGCCCTTGGAGACGCTCGACCCCTTGGCGCTGAAGTTGATGACGTCCGCCGACAGCCGCTTCTCCGCGGCCTCGAAGGAGATCCGGGTCCGGGTCGAGTCCTCGAAGAAGAGGTTGACCACGGTGCGGCCGCGCAGGGTCGGCAACTTCTTGATCGGCCGGTCGGCGACCCGGGCCATCTCCTCGGCGGTGTCGAGGATCAGGACGGCGTCGTCGCGGGTGAGGTCGGCGGCCGAGATGAGATGACGCTGCATCTGTCAGGCTCCGTAACACAGTTCACATATCGGGAGATTACGGGCAAGCGTGGGCGCACCGGTGCGGTGCGGGCCCCGGGGCTTGCTAGGGGGTCGGCTTCGCGCCGAGCAGCACGGTGTCGCGACCGTCCTCCTCGGCGAGCAGGACCTTGACCGTCTCCCGCAGCGACGTGGGGAGGTTCTTGCCGACGTAGTCGGCGCGGATGGGCAGTTCGCGGTGGCCCCGGTCGACGAGGACCGCGAGCTGGACCGCGCGTGGGCGCCCGATGTCGTTCAGGGCGTCGAGGGCGGCGCGGATGGTGCGGCCGGAGAACAGCACGTCGTCGACGAGGACGACCAGCCTGCCGTCGATGCCGTCACCGGGGATCTCGGTGCGGGCCAGCGCACGCGGCGGGTGCATGCGCAGGTCGTCGCGGTACATGGTGATGTCGAGCGAACCCACGGGCATCTTGCGGTCGGTGATCTCCTCCAGCTTGGCGGCGAGCCGCCGGGCGAGGAAGACACCGCGGGTCGGAATACCGAGGAGCACCACGTCGTCGGCGCCCTTGGCGCGCTCGACGATCTCGTGGGCGATGCGGGTCAGTACCCGCGCGATGTCGGGCCCTTCGAGAACGGGCCGGGCATCGGATGCCTGGAGGTCTGGCTTTACTTGCTTGTCCATACGAAACGGACCCCCTTCTCCGCCTCACGGGACGGACCTTAAAGGACGTCGGATTTGCGCCATCCACCGTATCAGGCGCCGGAGAGGCCTCCGATCACCCCCTTGGCGTAATCGGCCACCGCGACCACGGAAGAGTCGGTGCGGACCATTCGGCTTGACGCGAGAGAGTAACGCTGCGTAACCTCACAGTGAGTTACCAGCCGCGCGGCGGGAACCAAAAGCCGGCCGCGTCGACACAGTGTCCGGGGAGCTATATGTCCAGCGAATACGCCAAACAGCTCGGGGCCAAGCTCCGGGCCATCCGCACCCAGCAGGGCCTTTCCCTCCACGGTGTCGAGGAAAAGTCCCAGGGTCGCTGGAAGGCCGTGGTCGTCGGTTCGTACGAGCGCGGCGACCGTGCCGTGACCGTGCAGCGACTTGCCGAGCTGGCGGATTTCTACGGGGTGCCGGTGCAGGAGCTGCTCCCGGGCACCACTCCCGGCGGTGCCGCCGAGCCGCCGCCGAAGCTGGTCCTGGACCTGGAGCGGCTGGCCACCGTGCCGGCCGAGAAGGCGGGCCCGCTGCAGCGCTACGCGGCGACCATCCAGTCCCAGCGCGGTGACTACAACGGCAAGGTGCTGTCGATCCGCCAGGACGACCTGCGCACTCTGGCCGTCATCTACGACCAGTCCCCCTCGGTCCTCACCGAGCAGCTGATCAGCTGGGGCGTCCTGGACGCGGACGCGCGCCGCGCGGTCGCGACCCACGAGGACGCCTGACCCCACGACGCTTCAGCAGAAACGTGCCGCCGGAGTGGCCGGAACTCGATGGTTCCGGCCACTCCGGCCGCTTTTTGTCATCGGCCGTCACGTGGTGACGGGCGGCCGCACGCCCCACCAGGGGCGCTGGGGGCACCCCAGGCCGAAGACCGGGGGAGGAACGGCCCGGCAAGCCCCCCACAGGCCCTGCAGCCGCCCGACGACCGCACCATGCGCCCCACGGGGCACACGAACGCCGGAGGGCCCGCAGCACACGGCTGCGGGCCCTCCGGCGTTCGTCGGCTCACGCCTCCCGGCGCAGCGACGGCTTGAGCTCCTTCAGCCGTCCGAGAAGCCCGTTCACGAACGAGGGCGACTCGTCCGTCGAGAACTCCTTCGCCAGCTGCACCATCTCGTCGAGGACGACCGCGTCCGGCGTCTCGTCGACCCAGATCAGCTCGTAGGCCCCGAGGCGCAGGATGTTGCGGTCGACGACCGGCATCCGGTCGAGCGTCCAGCCGACCGCGTACTGCGAGATCAGCTCGTCGATCCGCCGCGCGTGCTCGGTGTAGCCCTCGACCAGCTGCATCGTGTACTCGCTCACCGGCGGCTGTCGGGTGTCGTCCCGGGAGAGCCTGATCCAGTCCGCGAGAACGGTCAGGACGTCGGCCCCGCGCTGGTCGCCCTCGAAGAGGATCTGGAAGGCGCGCTTGCGGGCCGTGTTGCGGGCAGCCACGGTTAGCTGTTCACCCGGCCGAGGTAGTCGCTCGTACGGGTGTCGACCTTGATCTTCTCGCCGGTCGTGATGAACAGCGGGACCTGGATCTGGTGGCCGGTCTCCAGCGTGGCGGGCTTGGTGCCACCGGTGGAGCGGTCGCCCTGGACGCCCGGCTCGGTCTCGGCGACGACCAGCTCGACGGCGGCGGGCAGCTCGACGAAGAGCACCTCGCCCTCGTGCTGCGCGACGACCGCGGTGAAGCCCTCGATGAGGAAGTTCGCGGCGTCCCCGACGGCCTTCGGGTCGATGTGCAGCTGGTCGTAGGTCTCCATGTCCATGAAGACGAAGTACTCGCCGTCCTTGTACGAGTACTGCATGTCGCGCTTGTCGACGGTGGCCGTCTCGACCTTGACGCCGGCGTTGAAGGTCTTGTCGACCACCTTGCCGGACAGCACGTTCTTCAGCTTGGTGCGCACGAAGGCCGGGCCCTTGCCGGGCTTGACGTGCTGGAACTCGACGACGGACCAGAGCTGGCCCCCGTCGAGCTTGAGCACCAGGCCGTTCTTGAGGTCGTTCGTGGAAGCCACGGTTGCGGAATCTCCTGGACTGACGTACGACTTCGGGTCACGCGCTACAGCGCGAGCAGCTCCTTGGTCGTGATGGTGAGTAGCTCGGGTCCGCCGTCCGCCTCAGGGCGTACGACGAGCGTGTCATCGATCCGGACACCGCCCCGGCCCGGGAGGTGGACCCCCGGTTCGACGGTGACCGGCACGCAAGCGTCCAGTTTACCCATGGACGACGGGGCGAGCTGCGGGTCCTCGTCGATTTCGAGTCCGACTCCGTGTCCGGTGAGGGGCTGCAGTCCCCCGGCGTAGCCCGCGGAGTCCAGCACCTGGCGTGCGGCGCGGTCCACGTCACGGCAGGCCGCCCCTGGTACGAGGCCCTCCCGGCCGGCCCGCTGAGCGGCGAAGA
The DNA here is from genome assembly GCF_042754285.1 of Streptomyces sp. NPDC059224. Lineage (NCBI taxonomy): Bacteria > Bacillati > Actinomycetota > Actinomycetes > Kitasatosporales > Streptomycetaceae > Streptomyces > Streptomyces sp. NPDC059224. The sequence goes on along the minus strand of NZ_JBHZAN010000020.1, from coordinate 74,153 downwards.
CGAGGTCGTAGAGCTCGATCTGCCAGTCGGCGGGCGAGGTGCCGATGACGAAGGTCCGGCCGATCTCGCAGCGGTAGCCGCGGTAGGCGGCACCGAGGCAGACGGAGAGGAAGTCGCCCTCCTCGACCCGCCGGTCGGTGGGGCGGTGGCCGCGGCGCCCCGAGTTCGGTCCGGTCGCCACGGAAGTCGGGAAGGCCGGGCCGTCCGCGCCGTGGTCGACCAGGCGGCGCTCCAGCTCCAGGGCGAGGTGCCGTTCGGTGCGGCCGACGAGGATCGACTCCAGCAGCTCCCCGAGGGCCTGGTCGGCGATCTCGGCACCGATGCGGAGACAGGAGATCTCCTCCTCGTCCTTCACCACCCTCAGCTGCTCGACGGCGCTGCCGAGGTCGGTGAGGCGGAGCCGGGGCGCGACCGAGGCGAGGGCGCGGTGCCGGGTCACCGTGAGGTGATGCTCCTCGACGGCGAGGGCGTCGGCGTCCTGGTCGGCGGCGAGACCGGCCGCCGCCACGGCGGGGTCGCCGCCGGGTCCCTCCAGGAGGTGCTGTCGAAGGGAGTCGTCGGGTCGGGCCTCGGTGGGGCGGTCGTCCTGCGGGCCGGGGCTGACGAGGAGGTCCTCGCGTCTGCCGAGCAGCAGGACGGAGCCGGCGGGAGCGGCGCCGGCGAGGTACCTCACGTTGGCCGGGCGGGAGACCAGGGCGGAGGCGCTGCCGCCGGCTTGGCAGCGGTCCCGTAGGCGGGCTCGGCGGGTGGCGTACACCTCTGACATGAGTCGAGCGTAGGAGTCGCGGGCGGTTTGTGCCGGTTGGGGAGAGCCGAGTGGGGTGACCGGGCGCTCCTGCCGCATGTGGGCTCCGGTGCGGATCCGGGTGCGGGTCCCGGTGCGGGTCGGCGGGGGCCGGTCGCGCGGTTCCCCGCGCTCCCGGAAGCACACCTGAACGCGCCTCCGGGGAATCAGCGAGCCGGTGCCACCCGTCCTCACCAGCTCGGTGGGCTCGCTATCGCCCGCGCCAGCACCTCGTCCAGCACCCGGGCCGTGCTCTCCACGTCCAGCTGGGAGTTGTCGATGATCGGGAGGCCCGAGCCGTACCATCCCGCCATGCGGCCGTGGATGCGGGCCACCTCCTCGTCGGTGAGGCGGCGGTTGCCCATGCGTTCGGCGTTGCGCTCCAGGACGATGTCGAGTCCGGGCAGCAGGACGACGGGGAGCAGGCCGGGGCCGACGTGGCGCTTCCAGCCGCCGAGGCCCACGACCGGGCGGTCGGGGAAGACCGCGTCGTCGAGGATGCACGAGATGCCGTTGGCCAGGAAGTTGCGCGCGGCGAAGCCGCAGGTGCGGCGGGCCAGGCGGTACTGGGCCTCGGAGTTGTCGTTCCACCCGGACTGGGGGTCGGCGAAACCGGAACGGACCCATTCGCGGACGTCGTCGAGGCTGATGTGGGCCGTGGGGACCCGGCGGTGGTCGGCCCAGTACTTGGCCACGCTGGTCTTGCCCGCGCCCGCCGGGCCGATGAGCAGGACGGCCAGGGTGGTGCTGGTCGCGTCGGGCACGGCGGTCGCGGCCGGGGGTGCGGCGGGGATGCCCACCGGCGCGCCCGGCGGCAGCGGCACATGACCCGTGGCGTCCGGGGGCGGCGGGGCCGAGGGCAACGGTGGCGGCGGAACCGGTGGTTGCGGCGGTGCGGCCGGGGGCGGCGGCACGGGCGCGGGGCCCTGCGGCGCTCCCGGGTGGTGTGCGGCCGGCGGCCAGCCGGTCGGTCCCTGCCCCGGCTGATGGGGCGGCGGCAGCGGAGATCCCACTGCGTGCTGCATCCGGTGCCACTCCGTCTCGTCATGTTCGGCTGCGCTCGTTACCGAACGGTACCGCCCCCGGTCGTCGTTTGGTGAAACGGCCGGGGGCGGTACGAAGTGCCCGTGCCGGGAGGCGAACCGGGCAGAAGGAACAGCCGCGGACCTACTGTCCGACCTCGCCGTAGGCGGCGAGCAGCACGGCCGGGTCCGGGCCCTCCAGGACGGTCGGCTTGGCGAGGCCGTCCAGGACGATGAAGCGGAGCAGGTCACCGCGGGACTTCTTGTCGACCTTCATGGTCTCGACCAGCCTGGGCCACTGGTCGTACCGGTAGTGCAGCGGAAGCCCCACCGACTCCAGGATCGCGCGGTGGCGGTCTGCCGTCGCGTCGTCCAGGCGTCCGGCCAGCCGGCCCAGTTCGGCGGCGAAGTGCATGCCGACGGCGACCGCGGCACCGTGCCGCCACTTGTAGCGCTCGTTCTTCTCGATGGCGTGGCCGAGCGTGTGGCCGTAGTTGAGGATCTCCCGCAGCCCCGACTCCCTGAGGTCGCAGGAGACGACCTCGGCCTTGACCCGGATGGAGCGCTCGATCAGCTCGGCCGTGTGCGGGCCGGCCGGGGTGCGCGCGGCCCCGGGGTCGGACTCGATGAGGTCCAGGATCACCGGGTCCGCGATGAAACCGGCCTTGATGACCTCGGCGAGCCCGGAGACGTAGTCGTTGACCGGGAGGGAGTCCAGCGCGGCAAGGTCGCAGAGCACGCCCGCCGGCGGATGGAAGGCACCGACCAGGTTCTTGCCCTCGGCGGTGTTGATGCCGGTCTTGCCGCCGACCGCCGCGTCGACCATGGCGAGGACGGTGGTGGGAACGGCGATCCAGCGGACCCCGCGCAGCCAGGTGGCGGCGACGAAACCGGCCAGGTCCGTCGTCGCCCCTCCGCCCACGCCGACGACGACGTCGGAGCGGGTGAACCCGGACTGTCCGAGCGCCTTCCAGCAGTAGGCGGCGACCTCGGCGGTCTTGGCCTCCTCCGCGTTGGGCACCTGGATGGCGACCGCCTCGTAGCCCTGCCCGGCCAGGTCCGCGCGGAGGGCGTCGCCGGTCTCGGCGAGCGCCTCGGGGTGGATCACCGCGACCCGCTTGACCCGCTCACCGATCAGCCCGCCCAGTTCGCCGAGCAGTTGCCGGCCCACCAGGACCTCGTACGGCTCGGTGCCCGCCGTGCCGCCGACCTGGATCCGGGTGACTGCCTCGCTCATGCTTCCTTCAACTCCAGTGCGTCCAGCGCTGCTTGGGTGACCTCTTCGGGCGTGCGCCCGTCGGTCGCCACGACGGCCGTGGCGACCTCCTCGTACAGGTGCCGCCGCGCCTCCATCAGCTCCCGCCACTGCTTGCGCGGGTTGATGGCCAGCAGCGGCCGGGCCGCGTTGAGGCCGGTGCGCTTCACGGCCTCCTCGACCTCCATGGAGAGGTAGACCACCCGCCGGCCGGCGAGCAGCGCCCGCGTGTCCGCGTCGAGGATCGCGCCGCCGCCGAGGGCGAGGACCCCCTCGTGCTCGGCCAGCGCCACCCGTACCGCCCGCTTCTCGATCTCCCGGAAGGCCGCCTCGCCGTCGGCGACGAAGATGTCGGCGATGGCGCGGCCCTCGGCGGCGACGATGTCCCCGTCGGTGTCGCGGTAGCCGATCCCGAGCCGCTGGGCGAGCAGCTCGCCGACCGTGGACTTGCCGACGCCCATCGGTCCGACCAGCACCACCCTCGGTGCGCGGTTCACCGGATGGCCAGGTTCTCGAGGTACGAGCGGACGTTGCGGCGGGTCTCGGGCACCGAGTCGCCGCCGAACTTCTCGGCGACCGCGTCCGCGAGGACGAGCGCGACCATCGCCTCGGCGACGATGCCGGCGGCCGGCACGGCGGAGACGTCGGAGCGCTGGTGGTGGGCCTGGGTGGCCTCGCCGGTGGTGACGTCGACGGTCTGCAGGGCGCGCGGCACGGTCGCGATCGGCTTCATCGCGGCCCGGACCCGCAGCAGCTCACCGGTGGACAGGCCGCCCTCGGTGCCGCCGGCGCGGCCGGAGGCGCGGCGGATGCCCTCGGGGGTGCCGACGATCTCGTCGTGCGCCTGGGAGCCGGGCACCCGGGCCAGCTCGAAGCCGTCGCCGATCTCGACGCCCTTGATCGCCTGGATGCCCATCAGGGCCCCGGCGAGCCTGGCGTCCAGCTTGCGGTCCCAGTGGACGTGGGAGCCGAGTCCGACCGGTACGCCGTAGGCGAGGACCTCGACCACGCCGCCGAGGGTGTCGCCGTCCTTGTGGGCCTGGTCGACCTCCGCGACCATCGCCTTGGACGCGTCGGCGTCCAGGCAGCGCAGCGGGTCGGCATCGAGCTTCTCGACGTCGGCCGGGGTGGGGTACACGCCCTTCGGTGCCTTCACGGAGCACAGCTCGACGACGTGCGAGACGATCTCGATGCCGGTCGTCTCCCTCAGGTACGACCGGGCGACCGCGCCGAGCGCCACCCGGGCCGCGGTCTCCCGCGCGGAGGCGCGCTCCAGCACCGGCCGGGCCTCGTCGAAGCCGTACTTCTGCATGCCGGCGAGGTCGGCGTGGCCGGGACGCGGACGGGTCAGCGGGGCGTTGCGGGCCAGCCCGGCGAGGATCTCGGGGTCGACCGGGTCGGCCGCCATGACCTGCTCCCACTTGGGCCACTCGGTGTTGCCCACCATGATCGCGACCGGCGAGCCGAGCGAGAGACCGTGCCGGACCCCGCCGAGGAAGGTGACCTGGTCCTGCTCGAACTTCATGCGCGCACCGCGCCCATAACCGAGCCGCCGCCGCGCGAGGTGGTCGGCGACCATCTCGGTCGTGATCGGCACGCCGGCGGGAAGGCCCTCCAGCGTCGCGACAAGTGCGGGACCGTGGGACTCCCCCGCGGTCAGCCAACGCAGCCTGCTCAACGGTGCTCCTCAGTGCTCGCGCCCTGGTACTGCCCTGCGTACACGCGTCCTCGCGTACGGCGACGGCCCGACCGGGTGCGCGGCCCCGGTCCGCCGTGTCCGATCCTCCCACGTCCGGGTGGTGGACCCGGTCCCCGGTCCAGCAGACGGACGCGGACGTGGACCGGGTCAGCGCTCGGCGAGCGCCTTCTCCCCGGCCCGGCGCATCGCCTCCACCGGCACCGGAACCCGTCCGGTCATCTGTTCGACCTGGAGCACGGCCTGGTGCACCAGGAGGTCGAGGCCGCTCACCACGGCTCCCCCGAACATGGACCAGCGTGCGGCCAGCGCCGTGGGCCAGGGGTGGTAGAGGACGTCGAAGAGGGTGGTGGGGCGCTCGGGTACGGCCACGGCGAGCGCGTCGGTGGCGCCGGCCGGGGTGGTGGCGATCACCAGGGGGGCGTGCAGGGCCTGGGCGGCGTCGGCCCAGTCGGCGGTGCGGACGTCGACGTCGAGCCGCTCGCCCCAGTGCCGCATCTCGGCGGCGCGCTCCTCGCTGCGGACGTAGGCGACGACCTCGCCGGTGCAGATCCGGGCGAGGGCGGCCAGCGCCGAGGAGGCGGTGGCCCCGGCGCCGAGGACGGCGGCGGAGTCGACCTGTTCGATGCCGTGCTCACGCAGCGCGGCGACCATGCCCGGGATGTCGGTGTTGTCCCCCAGGCGTCGGCCGTCCTCCGTGAAGACGACCGTGTTGACCGCGTCGACCGAGGCGGCCGTCTCGCTGATCTCGTCGACCAGCGGGATGACCGCCCGCTTCAGCGGCATGGTCAGCGACAGCCCCGCCCACTCCGGTCCCAGCTGCCCGAGGAAACCGGGCAGCCGGGTCTCGTCGACCTCGAAGCGCTCGTACGACCACTCGGTGAGCCCGAGTTCGTCGTACGCGGCCCGGTGCAGCACCGGGGAGAGCGAGTGGGCGATGGGCTTGCCGAGCACGGCTGCCCTGCGGGCGTCAGTGGCCCGAGGTGGCATTGAACTTTTCCTTGAGCTTCTCGAATTCGGTGTTGGTCTTGGCGAATTCGGTGTTGTTCACGCCGTCGGTCGCCACGAAATACATCCAGCCCTCGTCGGTCGGATTCAGCGCGGCCTTCAGCGCCTCGTCGCCGGGGTTGCCGATCGGGCCGGGCGGGAGACCCTTCTGGGTGTACGTGTTGTACGGGTCCTGGTTGCTGTTGATCTCCGACTCGCTGATGTGGATGTTGCTCGTGCCCTTCAGGTAATTGAAGGTCGAGTCGAATTGGAGCAACCGGTTCGTCTCGGTGTTCGTGGACTTGAGACGGTTGTAGACCACTTCCGCCATCTTGCGGAAGTCGTCGTGCGTCTTTCCTTCGGCCTGGACGAGGCTCGCGACCGTGATGACCTGCAGCGGGTTGTCCAGGTCGTACTTCTTGGCCTGGGCCGCGAGGTCGTAGGTGGCGTATTCCTCCTTCGCCGCGGCGACCATCTGTTTCAGGATCGCGTCGGGCTTCATGCCCTTGGCCGCGGGATAGGTACCCGGGAAGAGGAAGCCTTCCAGTGGGTCCATGATCTTACTGTCGGTGTTCGCGTAGCTCGGCAGCCCCAGGCTCTTGTATTCGTTCTTGGCGACCTTCCTGGTGGTGCCGGAGGAGAGGCCCAGCTGTTTGTCGAGGGCCACGTAGACGGCCGCCGCGCGCTCGCCCGGGGTGACCACCACATTGGCCTTGCTCTTCGGGTCGAGCATCAGCTGCACGGCACTGGCTGCGGACATCTCCTTCTTCAGGAGATAAGCCCCTGCCTGAATCGTTTTTCCGTCGGGATTCTGCGACTGGGCGGCCACGAACGCGTCGACGCTCTTGATGACACCGGCGTCCTTCAGCCGCCTGCCGATGTCGTATCCGCCCGCGCCCTTCGGAATCTCGACGGTCACCGAGCCGCTGCCGCCGCCCGCGTAGTCGGGGGCCGGGCCGAAACGGTTCTGGTAGAAGTGCCAGCCGTAGTAGCCGACTCCGGCCGCACCCCCGCCGAAGACCAGGCAGACCACCAGACAGGCGCAGCCGTTGCGCCGTTTCTTGGCTCCCTTGCCGCCCTTCGCGTCCTTGCCGCGGCCACCACCGCGACGCCCTTTCGGGTCGTCGTCATCATCGTCACCGTCGTCGGCACCCGTGAAGAAGGGGTGCTGGTCTTCCTCCTCCTCGACGGCGGGCTCCGGCTGCGGATCCGGGCGCCGGCGGCCGGGCGGCTCCGGCGGCGGGTAGGCGTCGTCGGTGCCGTAGAAGTCGGGCTGCTCCCCGCCGTACGCCACCGGCTGCTGGCCGTAGGGGTCGCCCGGGTCGGCGGCGTAGGGCACCTGGCCGTGGGTGCCGGTCGCGTCCCAACCGCCCTGGTGGTACTGCTGCTGTGTCTGGCCGGCGTGCTGCTGGTCGTACTGCTGCCGGCCCTGTCCGTCGGCGTACCGAAGCTGCCCCTGCTCGTCGTAGTACGCGTACTGCTGCCCGCCTTGGTGCTGGTCGTACCCGCCCTGCTGGTGCCGGCTCCACTCGCCGTACTGCTGCTGCGGCTGTTGCGGATAGTGCTGCGGCTGGCCGCCGTAGGGGGACTGCTGACCCACGTGGGCCTGCTGTCCTCCCCATCCGCCGTCCCCGTACAACGGGTCCTCCGGATGCCACGGTTCGGAGCCTTCGCCCCGGCCATACTCAGTCATCGATCCCCTAGAGCCGCGAGGCGGCGCGAAACGCGGCTGGTGGGCCGGTTGTCGTACCGACTCTTGCTGTGCGGTGGCTGTTCGAAAACCATCGCATCGCGCGGAACGTTACCGTATCGCGATCAGATGACCACTTCGACGCCCTCGCCGGGTGGTTTATCTGACACCCGTTCGGATTCCAACGCCTGTTGAAGGATGATGACCGCGGCCGCCTGGTCGATGACCGAGCGTCCCTTCTTGGACTTCACTCCCGAGGCGCGCAGTCCCTGACTGGCCGTCACGGTCGTCATCCGCTCGTCGACCAGCCGGACCGGCACCGGCCTGATGCCCTTGGCCAGCTCCTGGGCGAAGGCCCGGACCTTGACGGCGGCCGGACCCTCGCCCCCCTTGAGGGAGCGCGGGAGGCCGACGACGACCTCGATCGGCTCGTATTCCTCGACCAGCTGCCGCAGCCGGCGGTGGGCGGCGGGGACGTCCCGCCCGGGGACGGTCTCGACGGGGGTCGCCAGGATCCCGTCGGGGTCGCACGAGGCGACCCCGATCCGGGCGTCCCCGACGTCGACGGCGAGCCGACGTCCTCTGCGCATCCTCGTAACCGTTTCTTACTTGGCGGTCTCGGCCACGAGACGCTCGACGGCGTCGATGGCCTCGCCCACGGCGGCCGGGTTCTGGCCGCCGCCCTGGGCGACGTCCGGCTTGCCGCCGCCACCGCCACCGAGGGTCTTGGCGGCGGTACGGACCAGGTCACCGGCCTTGAGGCCGCGGTCGCGCGCGGCGTCGTTGGTGGCGATGACCGTGAGCGGCTTGCCGTTGTTGACCGCGAACAGGGCGACCACGGCGGCGCGTCCGCCCTGGATGCGGCCCCGCACGTCGAGGACCAGCTTGCGCAGGTCGTCCGGCGTGGTGCCGTCCGGGACCTGCCCGGTCACCAGGGCGATCCCGCGGACGTCCTTCGCCGAGTCGACCAGACCGCCGGCGGCCTGCAGCACCTTCTCTGCACGGAACTTCTCAATCTCCTTCTCGGCGTCCTTCAGCTTGCCGAGCATGGCGGAGACCTTCTCGGGGAGCTCCTCCGGGCGGCCCTTGACCAGCTCCTGGAGCTGGGCGACGACCGTGTGCTCACGGGCCAGGAAGTTGTAGGCGTCGACGCCGACGAGGGCCTCGATACGGCGCACACCCGAGCCGATCGACGACTCGCCGAGCAGCTTCACCAGGCCCAGCTGGGCGGTGTTGTGCACATGGGTGCCGCCGCACAGCTCCTTGGAGAAGTCGCCGATGGTCACCACGCGCACCCGCTCGCCGTACTTCTCGCCGAACTCGGCGATGGCTCCCTGCTTCTTCGCCTCGTCGATGCCCATGATGTCGGCGCGCACGTCCAGATCGCGGGCGAGCACCTCGTTGATCTTCTGCTCGACGTCGGTCATCACGGCCGTCGGGACGGCGGACGGCGATCCGAAGTCGAAACGGAAGCGGCCGGGCTGGTTCTCCGAACCGGCCTGGGCGGCCGTCGGGCCGAGGGCGTCGCGCAGCGCCTGGTGGGTGAGGTGGGTGGCCGAGTGGGCGCGGGCGATGGCGGTCCGGCGGCGCTGGTCGATCGCGGCGTGGGCCTTGGCGCCGACCGTCACCTCGCCGACCTGGACGACGCCCTTGTGGACGTAGACGCCGGGGACCGGCTTCTGGGTGTCGCGGATCTCGATGACGGCACCGGTGTCGACCTTGATCCGGCCGGTGTCGCCGATCTGCCCGCCGCCCTCGGCGTAGAACGGGGTGCGGTCCAGGACGACCTCGACCTCGTCGCCCTCGGTGGCGGCCGGCGAGGAGACGCCGTCGACGAGGATGCCGACGATCGTGCTCTCGCCCTCGGTGTCGGAGTAGCCGATGAAGTCGGTCTCGCCGGTCTTGTCGGCGATCTCGCGGTAGGCGCCGGCGCCGGCGTGCCCGGTCTTCTTGGCCTGGGCGTCGGCCTTGGCGCGGTCCCGCTGCTCCTTCATCAGGCGGCGGAAGCCCTCCTCGTCCACGGCCAGGCCCTGCTCGGCGGCCATTTCGAGGGTGAGGTCGATCGGGAAGCCCCAGGTGTCGTGGAGCAGGAAGGCCTTGTCGCCGGCGAGGACCGTGCCGCCGGACTCCTTGGTCTCGGTGACGGCGGTGTCGAGGATGTTGGTGCCGGCCTTCAGCGTCTTGAGGAAGGCGTTCTCCTCGGCGACGGCGACCTTCTCGATGCGCTCGCGGTCGGTGACCAGCTCCGGGTACTGCTGGCCCATCATCCGGATCACGGTGTCGATGAGGTCGAGGACGACCGGACCGGTGGCGCCGAGCAGCCGCATGTTGCGGATGGCGCGGCGCATGATCCGGCGCAGCACGTAACCGCGGCCCTCGTTGCCGGGAGTGACGCCGTCACCGATGAGCATCACCGACGTGCGCATGTGGTCGGTGACCACGCGCAGCGAGACGTCCGAGCCGTGCGCGTCGCCGTAGGCCACGCCGGTCAGCTCGGTGGCCTTCTCGATGACGGCCATGGAGGTGTCGATCTCGTACATGTTCTGCACGCCCTGCAGAATCATGGCGAGCCGCTCCAGGCCGAGGCCCGTGTCGATGTTCTTGCTCGGCAGCTCGCCGAGGATCTCGAAGTTGTCCTTGCCGATGCCCTCGCCACGCTCGTACTGCATGAAGACGAGGTTCCAGATCTCCACGTACCGCTCGTCGTTGACGGCCGGGCCGCCCTCGACGCCGAACTCGGGGCCGCGGTCGTAGTTGATCTCGGAGCACGGGCCACAGGGTCCGGGGACGCCCATGGACCAGTAGTTGTCCTTCATGCCGAGGCGCTGGATGCGCTCCTTGGGCACGCCGACGACCTCGTGCCAGATGCGCTCGGCCTCGTCGTCGTCCTGGTAGACGGTGATCCAGAGCTTCTCCGGCTCCAGGCCGTAACCGCCCTTGTCCTGGGGGCTGGTGAGCAGCTCCCAGGCGTACTTGATGGCGCCTTCCTTGAAGTAGTCGCCGAAGGAGAAGTTGCCGCACATCTGGAAGAAGGTGCCGTGCCGGGTGGTCTTGCCGACCTCTTCGATGTCGGGGGTGCGCACGCACTTCTGCACGCTGGTGGCGCGCGCCCACGGCGGCTTGACCTCGCCGAGGAAGTAGGGCTTGAAGGGCACCATGCCGGCCGGGACGAGGAGCAGAGTCGGGTCGTCCGCGATGAGCGACGCCGAAGGGACGACGGTGTGACCGCGCTCCTCGTAGAAGCTCAGCCAGCGGCGGCGGATCTCTGCCGACTCCATCAGTGGTCCTCATTCCGGTCGTACGAGTACGTCGTGTTCTCGATGTACTTCGGGTTGCTGCGGTTGTTCTCGATGGCGGTGAACCGCCGGGGTGCGGGGAGTTCGGGGTCCGCGTCGATGCCCAGCGCGTCGCCCAGCTCCGCTTCCCGCTGGGCCATGTTCTCGCGGACGTCGAGCGCGAAGCCGATCGCCCGGTCCTTGATCCGGTGGCCGGTCTCCAGCGCCTTGTTCGCGGCGGTGGCGGCGAGGCTCTCCGGGGTCAGCTGCCGGAGCTTGCGGTTGACCTTGGTGGTGGCCCAGACACCGGCGGCGACACCGGTGGTGAACCAGAAGGTACGGCGGAACATCTGCCTGGCTCCTACTTTCCCCGGTTCTTCCGCCGTGCGGCGGGCACGGTCCGGCCCACGATCACGGTACGCCTGGGCTCCCTGGCGGGCACGTCCGCCTTGCGGCCGGACAGTGCCCGGCGCACGCCGTAGCCGAACGCCGCGACCTTGACCAGCGGGCCGCCGAAGGTGGAGGCGACGGTGGTCGACAGCGCGGAGGCGTTGGAGGTGACCTCCTGGACGTCGGAGGCGATCGCGTCGACCCGGTCGATCTGGGTCTGCGCGGAGCGTACGGCCGCGGAGGCGTCGGCGAGCAGCGGGACGGCCTGGTCGGTCACGTCCGCCACGAGCTTGGTGGTCGCCCTGAGCGTCTGGGCCAGCCTCACGAGAGCCACCGCGAGGAAGGAGACCAGGATCGCCCAGAAGACGGCCACCAGGATCCCGGCCACCTCTCCACCGGACACCGCGCGCACCTGCTTCCCGCTCTTCCGCGAAAAATCAATGGAGCCCCGAGCCTATCGCGCGGGGCGTCGGGCTCCGAACCGGATTACCGCGCGCGAGCGGCGGAGTTGCGGGAACCGATTGTACGGACCGAACACGGTTAAGTACGCTCCGTGTCCCATGCGAGGTCCTCAGCGCCCCGACCCCCCGGCGGACGGCAATCTGCCCCTGGAACTGACCGCGTTCGTGGGCCGCTCGGCCGAACTCCGCGAGCTGGCCGGGGCCCTGGAGTCCGGCCGGCTGGTGACGGTGACCGGGGTCGGCGGGGTCGGCAAGTCCCGGCTGGCGGCGCGGGCGGCCGCCGCGGCGGCGCCCCGGGACGGGGTGTGGCGGGTGGAGCTGGCCGCGGTGCGCGATCCGCGGTTCGTGGAGTACGCGGTCGTGGAGGCGCTGGGGCTGACAGACCACACCACCCGGCTGCCGCGCGAGACACTCCTGGAACACCTGGCCGGCCGCCGTTGCCTGCTGCTGCTCGACGGCTGTGAGCACCTGGTCGAGAGGTGCGCGGACCTGGTGGCCGACCTGCTGCGGCGGCTGCCCGGACTGACCGTGCTGGCGGCGGCGCGGCGGCCGCTCGGCGTGGCGGGCGAGCGGCTGTTCCCGCTGGCACCGCTCGGCGAGGACGAGGCGGTCGAGCTGTTCGCCGAGCGCGCCGAGCGGCAGGGGCTGGGGGTCCGGGACGGCGTGGAGGTACGGGAGGTGTGCCGGCGCCTCGACGGGATCCCGCTGGCGATCGAGCTGGCGGCGGGCCGCCTGCGGATGCTGTCGCCGGGGCAGCTCCTGAAGCGGCTCGACGACCGGTTCCGGCTGCTGACCGGCGGCGGGCGCGACGGGCTCCCCCGCCATCAGACGCTGCGCACCGCGATCGGCTGGAGTCATGAACTGTGCACCCCCGCCGAGCGGTTGCTGTGGGCGCGGCTGTCGGTGTTCGCGGGCACCTTCGACCTGGAGGCCGCCGAGTACGTGTGCGGCGGGGACGGGCTGTCGTCCGAGGGGGTCCTGGACGTGCTGGCGGAGCTGCTCGCGCAGTCGGTGGTGTCCCGGGAGGAGACCCCGGCGGGGGTGCGCTACCGGATGCTCGACACCGTACGGGCGTACGGCGCCGACTGGCTGGCGGCGATCGGGGACGCGAGGCGGCTGCGGCGCCGGCACCGCGACTGGTTCATGGGACTGGCGACCTGGTGCGAGCTGGACTGGTTCTCGCCGCGGCAGGGCGAGGTGGCCGCGCGTGCCGAGGCCGAGCTGGCGAACCTGCGAGCCGCCCTGGACCACTGCCTGACCGAGCCGGACGAGGCGCATCTGGGCCAGTACCTGGCGGCCTCGCTGTGGTTCTACTGGGCCGGCTGCGGGCGGCTCTCGGAGGGGCGGCGCTGGCTGGAGCTGAGCCTGGAGCTGGACTCGGGGTACCCGCGGTCCCGGCTGAAGGCGCTGTGGGTGCTCGGCTACGTGGCGATCCTGCAGGGCGACGCGATGCCCGCGCTGGCCGCGCTCCAGGAGTGCCGTGAGGAGGCCGAACTGGCCGCCGACCCGACGGCGGTGGCGTACGCGGAGCACCGCACGGGCTGTCTGGCCCTGGTCACCGACGACATGGCCCGCGCGGAGACGCTGCTGCGCTCGGCGCTCGGCCGCTACCGGGAGATCGGCGAGCTCAACAGCAACGTCCTGATGGGCCAGGTCGAACTGGCGATGGTCCGGGCGTTCCTCGGCGATCTGCCGGACGCCGTGCGGCTGTGCGAGGACGTGCGGCAGGTGTGCGAGGACCACGGCGAGCGCTGGACCCGGTCGTACGCGCTGTATGTGCTGGCGTACGCGGCCTGGCGGGACGGCGATCACGCGGCCGCCCGCGAGCTGCTGACCGACTGCCTGGGCCATGCGCACGGCTTCCACGACCTGCTGGGTTCGGTGCTGGCGATCGAGCTGCTCGCCCTGGTGACGGTGACCGAGGGGGATCCGGCGGAGGCGGCGGTGCTGCAGGGTGCGGCGGGGCGGATGTGGCCGTCGGTGGGGCTGCCGCTGTTCGGCTCGGCCCACTACAACGCCCCGCACGAGCTGTGCGAGGCGACGGCCCGGCGGACGCTGGGCGAAGAGCGGTACGCGGAGTGCTTACGGCAGGGGGCCCTGCTGGACCGGGAAGCGGCGGTGGCCCGGGCCCTGGAGTACTTCGGGGTACGGCCGCTGGACGCGCTGCCGTCGCCGCGCGGGCCGGTACCGCGGCGGGAGGACGGTGCCGGCATGCGAAAGCCCGCCACCTCCCCCACCCGCAAGGGCGGGGAGACGGCGGGCTGACGCTGGAGTGCTGCGCCGGGGCTGGGATCAGCGGGCGTAGTACTCGACGACGAGCTGCTCGTCACAGATGATCGGAACTTCCTTGCGGTTCGGCTCGCGGTCCAGGCGGAACGCCAGGGCCTTGAGGTTCACCTGCAGGTAGCGCGGGATCTCGCCGTCGGGGGCGAAGCCACCCTCACGGGCGATCTGGAAGAGCGTCTTGTCCTTGGAGCGGTCGCGAACCTGGATCACGTCGTCCGGACGCACGCGGTAGGACGGCTTGTCGACCTTCTGACCGTTGACCTGGATGTGGCCGTGGACGACCATCTGGCGGGCCTGGTAGATCGTGCGGGCGATGCCCGAACGCAGGACCAGCGCGTCGAGGCGACGCTCCAGCTCGATGATCAGGGCCTCACCGGTCTTGCCCTGCACCTTGGAGGCACGCTCGTAGGCGCGGACGAGCTGGCGCTCGGACACGTCGTACTGCGCGCGCAGACGCTGCTTCTCGAGCAGACGGACCTTGTAGTCCGAGTTCTGCTTGCGGCCGCGGCCGTGCTCACCCGGCGGGTAGGGGCGGGCCTCGAAGTACTTGACGGCCTTCGGGGTCAGCGCGATACCGAGGGCACGCGACTTCTTGACCTTGGGGCGGGACTGGTTCGCCACTTGTCTCTTTCTTCCTTCTGATATCGGCTCGTCAGGGTTGAGGGAGGTCGCAATCCGCAGCCGGGGAGACCCTCCGGAACCCGTTGCCGGGCCTGGTGGGCAGCCGCTCCCCTGGTCTGGGCACATACGTGCAGCACGCGAGTGGCCCACCGGCCGGTCCCGCCGTGCGGCGAGGGGTGGTGGGCTGCCCGCGACACCGTTCGACGGTGCGCGACGCTCCTGGAACCCCCTTGCGAGGGTTCCGGCCGACTGTCCCGCTCTGACAGCGCGGGACTCAGCGCTGCGAGGGATTCTACAGGCTGCTCAGGACCGCCTGCGACCGAGGTGCTTCCTGGTCCACTCGACCGCGTCCGCGTAGCGCGCCTCGGAGCCGTGCCGGGTCGGGGCGTAGTACTCGCGGTCCTTGATCGGGTCGGGGGCGTACTGCTGCTCGGCGATGCCCTCGGGCAGGTCGTGCGGATAGACGTACCCCTGCGCGTGCCCCAGCTTGGCGGCGCCCTTGTAGTGGCCGTCGCGCAGGTGCGGGGGCACCTGTCCGGCCAGCCCCTTGCGTACGTCCTCCAGGGCGGCTCCGATCGCCGTGGTCGCGGAGTTGGACTTGGGAGCCAGGGCGAGGGCGATGGTGGCGTGGCTGAGGGTGAGGGCGGCCTCGGGGAAGCCGATCATGGCGACGGCCTGGGCGGCCGCCACCGCTGTGGGCAGCGCGTTCGGGTCGGCGAGGCCGATGTCCTCGCTGGCGGAGATCATCAGGCGGCGGGCGATGAAGCGGGGGTCCTCCCCGGCCTCGATCATCCGGGCCAGGTAGTGCAGGGCCGCGTCGACGTCGGAGCCCCGGATGGACTTGATGAGGGCGCTGGCGACGTCGTAGTGCTGGTCGCCGTCCCGGTCGTACTTGACCGCGGCCCGGTCGACGACCTCCTCCAGGGTCACCAGGCCGATCTCCGTCTCGCCCTTGTCGAGGGCGGCTCCGGCGGCGGCCTCCAGGGCGGTCAGGGCGCGGCGGGCGTCGCCGCCGGCGATCCGCAGCAGGTGCTCCTCGGTGTCCTCGGGAAGGGCGACGGAGCCCTTCAGGCCGCGCTCGCCGGTCAGGGCCCGGCGCAGCAGGCCGCGGACGTCGTCGTCGGTGAGCGGTTCGAGGGTGAGCAGCAGGGACCGGGAGAGCAGCGGGGAGATCACCGAGAAGTACGGGTTCTCCGTCGTCGCCGCGATCAGGGTGACCCAGCGGTTCTCGACGGCCGGGAGCAGGGAGTCCTGCTGGGCCTTGCTGAAGCGGTGGATCTCGTCGAGGAAGAGGACGGTCTCCTTGCCGTATCCCCCGGTGGCTCGGCGGGCGCCGTCGATGACCGCGCGGACCTCCTTGACGCCCGCGGTGATCGCGGAGAGCTCCACGAACCGCTTGTCGGTCGCCTTGGAGACGACGTAGGCGAGGGTCGTCTTGCCGGTGCCGGGCGGGCCCCAGAGGATCACCGAGGCGGGGCCGCCCGATCCCTCGCCGACCAGCCTGCGCAGCGGGGATCCCGGCTTCAGCAGATGCCGCTGGCCCACCACCTCGTCGAGGGTGCGCGGGCGCATCCGCACTGCCAGGGGGCTGCCGGCGGGGTCCTTCTCCTGGCGGTCTTCCGCGGCTGCGGTGAAAAGGTCGGGTTCCACGCTGAAACCCTAAATCACCGCACTGACAACGCGGCGCGCGCTGTCAGCTGGTCCAGAAGTCCCACCAGCGGGTCAGGATCAGCATGCCGATGATGCCGATGTGCAGGACCGGCAGCACCCAGGTGAACTCGCCGAAGAACGACTTCAGCCAGTTCGGGGCCGGCAGGAAGCCCTTGCGGACGTTGAAGGAGGTCACGTACCAGAACATGATGATCGTGGCGACCCAGGCCAGCGAGCACCACAGGCACAGCGCGTTGATCCGGTACAGGGACTGGAACTGCAGCCAGGTGCAGAATCCGACGCCGAAGAGGGTGCCGAAGTTGAAGGTCAGCCAGTACCAGCGGGGGAAGCGGGCACGGGCCAGCAGGCTCATGCCGACGCAGACGACGATGCCGTAGCAGACCAGGCCGAGCATCGGGTTCGGGAAGCCGAAGGCGGCGGCCTGCTTGGACTCCATGACGCTGCCGCAGGAGACGACCGGGTTGAGGCTGCACCCGGGGGTGAACGTCTTGCCTTCGACCTTGGCTTCCAGCAGCTTGAACTTGTCGATCGTGATGACCCAGGCGGCCAGCAGGCCGGCGGCGCCGGTGATGATCAGCAGCAGCCCGAAGGCGAGGCTGCCGCCCTCGGTCCGCGGTGCCGCGGAGGCGTGCTCGGGCTCGGGCTCGGTGGAGACGTCGTGGACTGTCGTCTTGCTCATCACGCCGATTCCGTCTGTTTGAGAGGTGGAACTCCTTCGGGCAGGGGCCATTGTGCCGCACGAGGCGCCCTGTCCACCGTTCGGTGGACATAAGGAAGTACGCACGGTCCTCCCGGAGCGTCCGGTTCTGGCCGATGCTCGGGACATGACAGCACACGCGAACGAACTCGCGGGGGACGTGCGGGGGCTGCGCAAGCGGTACGGGGGCGTGACCGCGGTGGGCGGTGTCGACCTGGGCATCCGGCGAGGTGAGGTGTTCGGCCTGCTCGGACCCGACGGGGCGGGCAAGAGCACGACGGTGGAGATCCTCCAGGGCAACCGGACCAGGGACGGCGGCGAGGTCTCGGTGCCGGGGCGGATCCGGCGACGGGCACGCGCGCGGGGCGGTCCCGGGTGGGAATCGTCTGGCAGGACGAATCGGCGCCCGCCGAGTTGACGGTCCGCGAGACGGTGCGGCCCTTCGCGCACTACTACCCGCGGCCGCGCGACCCGGAGCGGGTGACCGCCCTGGTCGGTCTCGAAGCCAAGGCCGACAGCCGGGTCAAGGCACTCTCGGGGGCCAGCGCCGCCGGCCGGACGTGGCGCTCGGGGTGATCGGCGGCCCCGAACTGCTCCTCCTGGACGAGCCGACGACCGGTTTCGACCCGGCGGCCAGGCGGCAGTTCCGGGATCTCGTCCGGCTCCTCGCGGACGAGGGCACCACGATCCTGCTCACCACCCACTACCCGGAGGAGGCGGAGGCGCTCGCGGACCGGCTGGCGACCGTGGCCGCCGGCCGGGTGGTAGCCGACGCGGCCAGCGGGCCGCAGGCGGAGACGCTGGCGGCCGAACTCCGCCCCGACACGGTGCTGATGGACCTGCGGATGCCGGGCGGCGCGGGCGTCGACGCGATCGTCCGCATGTCCGAGGCGGGGCTGCCCTGCCGGGTGGTGGTGCTGACCACGTACGAGAACGGCAGGGACACTGCGCGCCGTCGAGGCGGGTGCCGCCCGCTACCTGCTCAAGGATCTGCCCCGGGGTCAACTGGCGGACGCGGTACGGGCGGACGCGCGGTGCGAGACGGTGCTGGCGCCGTCGGTGGCGGCGCGGCTGGTGGACCGGCTGCGGGTCCGGCCGGAGCGCCCCCGCCTCTCGGAGCGTGAGGTGGCGGTGCCGCGCCCGGTCGCCGACGGCTGCACGAACGCGGAGATCGGCCGCCGGCTCTTCATCGGGGAGCCGACGGTGAGGACGCACCTGCTGCGGGCCTTCGCCGAACTCGGTGTGGACGGCCGGACGGCGGCGGTGACGCACGCGATGCGGTTCGGGCTGCTGGACTGAGCGGGGGTGAGGGGGCCCGCGGCCCCCTCACCCTGCCGGGCTCAGCCCAGCCTCGTCTCCAGCTCCGCCACGATCTCGTTCACGCCGATCGACGTCTGCTCGCCGGACTCCATGTCCTTCAGCTGGACGACGCCCTCGGCGAGGTCGCGCTCGCCGGCGACGATCGCGTAGCGGGCCCCGCTGCGGTTGGCGTTCTTCATCGCGCCCTTGAGGCCCTTGCCGCCGTAGGAGAAGTCCGCCGCGACGCCGGCCCGGCGCAACTCGGTGACCTTGGCGAACAGGATCCGGCGCGCTTCCTCGCCGAGCGGTACCGCGTAGACGCTCGTCGGGGAGGGGATGTCGAGTCCGACTCCCTCCGCCTCCAGCGCCAGCACCGTGCGGTCGACGCCCAGCGCCCAGCCGACGGACGGCAGCGCGGGGCCGCCGATCATCTCCGACAGGCCGTCGTAGCGGCCGCCGCCGCCCACCGCGGACTGCGAACCCAGACCGTCGTGGACGAACTCGAAGGTCGTACGGGTGTAGTAGTCCAGGCCCCGTACCAGCTTCGGGTCGTCCTCGAAGGCCACGCCCGCGGCCGTGATCAGTTCACGGACCTCCTCGTGGTACGCCTTGCAGGCGTCGCAGAGGTAGTCGCGGAGCAGCGGGGCACCGCCCAGCTGCTTCTGGACCGACTCCCGCTTGTCGTCCAGGACCCGGAGCGGGTTGATCTCCGCCCGGCGCAGGGTGTCCTCGTCCAGGTCCAGGCCGCGCAGGAAGTCCTGGAGCGCGGCCCGGTACACCGGACGGCACTCCTTGTCGCCCAGGCTGTTCAGCAGGATGCGGAAGTTCCTGAGGCCCAGCGAGCGGTACGCCTGGTCGGCCAGGATGATCAGCTCGGCGTCCAGCGCCGGGTCCTCCGCGCCGATGGCCTCGGCACCGACCTGCGAGAAGTGGCGGTAACGGCCCTTCTGCGGACGCTCGTAGCGGTAGTACGAGCCGGAGTACCAGAGCTTGACCGGCAGGTTGCCGGTCTTGTGCAGGTTCGCCTCGAGGGCGGCGCGCAGGACGGACGCGGTGCCCTCGGGGCGCAGCGCCAGCCTGTCGCCGCCCTTCGTCTCGAAGGCGTACATCTCCTTGGTGACGATGTCGGTCGACTCGCCCACCCCGCGCGCGAACAGCTCCACGTTCTCGAAGCCGGGCGTCTCGATGTAGCCGTAGCCGGAGCCGCGCAGCGGCGCGGCGATCGCCTCACGCACGGCCAGGTACTTGGCGCTCTCCGGCGGGATCAGGTCGTAGGTGCCCTTGGGGGCCTGAAAGGTGCTCACGGAAGGTCTCTCGTCACATTCCTCGTCGGGGAGCGTCCGCGCTCCCGAGGCCGGTCGCCACCTGCCGCAGATAGGCGTTGGTGGCGCGCTCCTGGCCGATGGTCGTCTGGGGGCCGTGGCCGGACAGCACCACGGTGGAGTCGTCGAGCGGCAGGCAGACACGGGCCAGTGAGGCCAGCATGTCGTCCATGGAGCCGCCCGGCAGGTCCGTGCGTCCGATGGAGCCGGCGAAGAGCAGATCGCCCGAGAAGAAGACCGACGGGACGTCGGCCGTCTGCGGCATCTGGAAGGTCACCGACCCCTTGGTATGGCCCGGCGCGTGCGCGACGGAGAGTTCGAGTCCGGCCAGCTCCAGCTTCGCGCCGTCGGTCAGTTCGAAGACGTCGTCGGGCTCCCCCACCGTCAGCTCGCCCATCAGCGGCATGCCGATGGACCGGCCGAGCGCCTTCTCGGGGTCGCTCATCATGTACCGGTCCTCGGGGTGGATCCAGGCCGGCACGTCGTGCGCGCCGCACACGGGGACGACCGAGGCCACATGGTCGATGTGGCCGTGGGTGAGGACGACGGCGACGGGCTTGAGCCGATGCTTCTTCAGTGCTTCCTCGACGCCTTCGGCGGCCTGGTGGCCGGGGTCGATGATCACGCACTCCGCACCGGCGGCGGGGGCGACGAGATAACAGTTCGTCCCCCAGGCCCCGGCGGGGAACCCGGCAATGAGCACGATCGTCCTTTGTTGTGTCGGTTCGGGTGGCTACCAGCTGTGGTCCAGAGCCTACCGGCGCTGCCGTTTCCTCAGCGAACCCATATACGGTACGGGGCTACACGCAGTGGTCGGCTCACACAGCGCACAGGACGCACGCGTACCGGTCGACATACGACACGCATGAGGAGAGAACCCGGTGGTCACCCAGGAGCAGCGGCGGCGTCAGCTCGCCCGGGAGAAGTTCTTGCGGCAGCAGCAGCGGCGTACCAGCGCACGGCGCAAGTCACGCATGCGCAACTCCGTGATCGCGTCCGTCCTCGGCGTGATCGTGATCGGCAGTGTGGCGCTGTACACGACCGGCGTGCTGAAGAACGACGACAAGGCGAACGTCAGCTCGGAGACGACCCCGAGCGCCGCGCCGTCCGCCAGCAAGCCGGCGGACCCGTGCGCGAAGCCCGCCGCCGGCAAGGTGGCGAAGCTGAGCTGGAAGAAGGAGCCGGCGATGTCGATCGACACGTCGGCGGACTACACCATGAAGCTGGCGACGACCTGCGGTGACATCGACGTGGCGCTGAAGACGGCGGCCGCCCCGCACACGGTGAACTCGTTCGACTTCCTCGCGTCGAAGGGGTACTTCGACCACACCAAGTGCCACCGGCTCACCACCAACGGCATCTACGTGCTGCAGTGCGGCGACCCGACGGCCACCGGCAGCGGCGGTCCCGGGTACACGATTCCCGACGAGAACCTCAAGGACAAAAGCCTGACGGGCGGCGTCTACCCGGCGGGCACGATCGCGATGGCCAACACCGGCCAGAAGCACACCGGCGGCAGCCAGTTCTTCCTGGTCTACCAGGACAGCCAGTTGCCGGCCAGCTACACCCCGTTCGGCACGGTGGACGCCGCCGGACTCAAGGTCCTCAAGAAGATCGCGGCCGCCGGCGAGAGCACCGGAGCCGGTGACGGAGCCCCGAACGCGACGGTCGTCATCAACAAGGCGACGGTCACGAAATCCTGAGGTCCGACTGCGAAACTTCGGTCGCGCGGGATGCGGACAGGCAACCCGCCGGTCGCCTATGTTGGCCGTGACGAAACTGTGGACGATGCCCGGGGGCGCTGAGGCCCCTCGCGGGCATCATGTGGAGGAGGCGCTGTGAGCAGCGACCCGTGGGGCCGCGTCGACGAGACGGGGACCGTGTACGTGCGTACGGCCGACGGCGAGCAGGTCGTCGGTTCCTGGCAGGCCGGCTCCCCTGACGAGGCGCTGGCCTACTTCGAGCGCAAGTACGAAGGCCTGGTTGTCGAGATCGGCCTCCTCGAGAAGCGAGTGCGGACCACCGACCTGTCCGCCAAGGACGCCCAGGCCGCCATCGACCATCTGCGCGAGCAGGTGGAGGCGCACCACGCGGTCGGTGACCTGCAGGCGCTGCGGAACCGGCTCGACGAGCTGGTCAAGACCGTCGAGTCGCGTCGCGAGGAGCGCCGGGCGCAGCGTGCCAAGCAGTCCGACGAGGCCCGCAAGGCCAAGGAGGACCTGGTCGTCGAGGCGGAGCAGCTGGCCCAGTCCGACCAGTGGCGGGCCGCCGGTGAACGGCTGCGCTCCCTCGTGGACACCTGGAAGGGCCTGCCCCGGCTGGACCGCAAGTCGGACGACGAGCTGTGGCACCGCTTCTCGCACGCCCGGTCGGCGTTCTCCAAGCGCCGCAAGGCGCACTTCGCGCAGCTCGACTCGCAGCGCGAGGACGCCCGCAAGGCCAAGGAGAAGCTGGTCGCCGAGGCCGAGGCGCTGTCGGACTCGACCGACTGGGGTCCGACGGCCGCGCGTTACCGCGAGCTGATGACGGAGTGGAAGGCCGCCGGCCGCGCCCAGCGCGAGCACGAGGACGACCTGTGGAACCGCTTCCGCGGCGCCCAGGACGTGTTCTTCGCGGCCCGCGGGTCCGCCTTCGCCGAGCGGGACGCGGAGCAGACCGAGAACCTGAAGCTGAAGGAGGAGCTGGCCGTCGAGGCCGAGAAGCTCCTGCCGATCACGGACCTGAAGTCCGCGCGGGCCGCCTTCCGCTCGATCAACGAGCGCTGGGAGGCCATCGGCCACGTGCCGCGCGACGCGCGTCCGAAGGTCGAGGGCCGGATGCACACCGTCGACCGGGCCATCCAGGAGGCCGAGGAGACCGAGTGGCGGCGGACCAACCCGGAGGCACGCGCGCGTGCCGCGGGTCTGACCGGCCAGCTGCAGGCCGCCGTGGACAAGCTGAGGGGGCAGATCGACCAGGCCCGCGCCCAGGGCAACACGTCGAAGGCGGAGAAGCTGGAGCGTGAGCTGGAAGGCCGACAGGCGCTCCTGGACCAGGCTCTGAAGGGCCTCCAGGAGTTCGGCGGCTAGCGCGCAGGACGATTCCCACGAGAGGGGCCCCGTACGACGTCGTACGGGGCCCCTCTCGTCGTCTCCCGGGCCCTACGACCGGTTGCGGGCCGACGTGACCCGGTAGACGTCGTAGACGCCCTCCACGCCCCGTACGGCCTTCAGGACGTGGCCCAGGTGCTTGGGGTCGCCCATCTCGAAGGTGAACCGGGAGGTGGCCACCCGGTCGCGGGAGGTCTGGACCGCCGCGGAGAGGATGTTGACGTGCTGGTCGGACAGGACACGGGTGACGTCGGACAGCAGCCGGGAGCGGTCCAGGGCCTCGACCTGGATGGCGACCAGGAAGACCGAGGACTGGGTGGGCGCCCACTCGACGTCGAGGATGCGCTCCGGTTCCCGGGACAGCGACTCCACGTTGACGCAGTCGCTGCGGTGCACCGACACGCCGCTGCCGCGGGTGACGAACCCGATGATCGGGTCGCCGGGTACGGGCGTGCAGCAGCGGGCCAGCTTGACCCAGACGTCGTCGACGCCCTTGACCACCACACCGGGGTCCTGGCTGCTGCGGCGCTTGCTGCGCCGGCCGCGGGACGGCGGTACCGCCTCGTCGATCTCCTCGGTGGCGGCCTCCTCGCCGCCGAGCGCCTGCACCAGCTTCTGCACGACGTTCTGCGCGGCGACATGACCCTCGCCGATCGCCGCGTACAGCGAGGAGATGTCCGGGTAGCGCATCTCGTGGGCGAGCGTGACCAGCGAGTCGCCGGTGAGGATGCGCTGGATCGGCAGGTTCTGCTTGCGCATCGCGCGGACGATGGCGTCCTTGCCCTGCTCGATCGCCTCGTCCCGACGCTCCTTGGAGAACCAGGCGCGGATCTTGTTGCGGGCGCGCGGTGACTTGACGAAGCCCAGCCAGTCCCGGGAGGGGCCGGCTCCCGGTGCCTTGGAGGTGAAGACCTCGACCAGGTCGCCGTTGTCCAGGGTGGATTCGAGCGGTACCAGGCGGCCGTTGACCCGCGCGCCTATCGTGCGGTGGCCGACCTCGGTGTGCACGGCGTACGCGAAGTCGACCGGGGTGGCCCCGGCCGGGAGCGCTATGACGTCGCCCTTGGGGGTGAAGACGAAGACCTCGTTGCGGGACAGGTCGAAGCGCAGGGACTCCAGGAACTCGCTGGGGTCCTCGGTCTCCTTCTGCCAGTCCAGCAACTGCCGCAGCCACGCCATGTCGTTGAGGTGGTCGTCCTTGCCCTTCCCGGACGACTTCGGCACGTCGGTGCGGACCTTGGAGGCGCCGGCGACGGCCTCCTGCTTGTACTTCCAGTGCGCGGCGATGCCGTACTCGGCGCGGCGGTGCATGTCGAACGTGCGGATCTGGAGTTCGACGGGCTTGCCGTTGGGGCCGATGACCGTGGTGTGCAGCGACTGGTACATGTTGAACTTGGGCATCGCGATGTAGTCCTTGAAGCGCCCCGGAACCGGGTTCCAGCGCGCGTGGACGGTGCCCAGGGCCGCGTAGCAGTCGCGGACGGTGTCCACCAGGACGCGGATGCCCACCAGGTCGTAGATCTCCGCGAAGTCCCGGCCGCGGACGATCATCTTCTGGTAGACGCTGTAGTAGTGCTTCGGCCGGCCGGTGACGGTCGCCTTGATGCGGGCGGCGCGCAGGTCGGCCTGGACCTCGTCGGTCACTATGGCCAGGTACTCGTCACGCTTGGGGGCGCGCTCGGCCACCAGCCGGACGATCTCGTCGTACATCTTGGGGTAGAGGATCGCGAAGGCGAGGTCCTCCAGCTCCCACTTGATGGTGTTCATGCCCAGGCGGTGGGCGAGCGGCGCGTAGATCTCCAGGGTCTCGCGCGCCTTCTTCTCCTGCTTCTCGCGCTTGAGGTAGCGCATGGTGCGCATGTTGTGCAGCCGGTCGGCGAGCTTGATGACCAGGACGCGCGGGTCCTTGGCCATGGCGACGACCATCTTGCGCACGGTCTCGGCCTGCGCCGCCTCGCCGAACTTGACCTTGTCCAGCTTGGTCACGCCGTCGACCAGCAGCGCGACGACGTCGCCGAAGTCGCGGCGCAGGTCCTCCAGGCCGTACTCGGTGTCCTCGACGGTGTCGTGCAGCAGGCCCGCCATCAAGGTCGCCGGGTCCATGCCCAGCTCGGCAAGGATCGTGGTCACCGCGAGCGGGTGGGTGATGTACGGGTCGCCGCTCTTGCGCTTCTGCCCGCGGTGCCAGCGTTCGGCGACCTGGTAGGCGCGCTCGATCTGGCGCAGCGTGGCGTTCTCGGTCTTGGGGTCGTTGCTGCGGACTATGCGCAGCAACGGTTCGAGGACCGGGTTGTACGGGTTGGCGCGCTGCACGCCGAGACGGGCCAGGCGGGCACGGACGCGGTTGGAGGAGCCGGTGCGCGCGGGCTGGCCGCTGTTGGGGCGGGTCGTGGGACGCTCGGCCGGGGCCGGTTTGGGGCGCGAGGACTCGGCCGACTTCTCGGCGGGCGCGGACTGGGCGTGCTCGACCGGCCCACGGGTGTCGTTCTTGGTCTGCGACACGTTCGGCGCGGGCTTGGCCGCGGGCGCCGAGGCGTGCTCGGGCTTGGCGGCGGTCAGTGGCTGGGCCTCGTCTGGCAAGAGGGCTCCTCGTGCGCGATCCGGGTCCCCCGGTCAGGCTCCGGAGTGCCCATGGTAGCGATCCTGGGCCATGTCATCGCCTGCAGGCGGAACCGGGAACCGTATACGGGAGTAACACGGGAGGCCACCGAGGGATTCCGAGCGGGTGGCCTAAAGGGTTGCGCGGGCCCCGGACACACGCGAACGGCCGCCCCCGAGGGGCGGCCGTTCGATCAGCCGTACGACGCTCAGATCTGGAGGAGAGCCTCCAGCGGCGCTCCGTCCAGGGCCGGCTCCAGGCGGGCGCGGCCGCTCAGGAAGCCCAGCTCCATCAGGACCGCGACGCCCGCGACCGCGGCGCCGGCCCGGTGGATCAGCCGGATCGAGGCCTCGGCGGTGCCGCCGGTGGCGAGCACGTCGTCGACGATCAGGATCCGGTCGCGCACGCCGACGTCCTCGGCGTGCACCTCGATCTCGGCCGAGCCGTACTCCAGGTCGTAGGCCTGGCTCAGGGTCGCTCCGGGGAGCTTGCCCGCCTTGCGGACCGGGATGAAGCCGAGGCCGGCCCGGACCGCGACCGGGGCGCCGAGGATGAAGCCGCGGGCCTCCAGACCGACGATCTTGGTGGCACCGGTGCGCGTGGCGATCTCCGCAAGGGTGTCGGTGAGCGCGGTGAACGCGGCGGGGTCGGCCAGCAGCGGGGTGATGTCCTTGAACATCACGCCCGGCTCCGGGTAGTCCGCGACGTCCCGGATGCGGCTGAGCAGCAGCTCCCGGATGTCGGTCATCGGCGCTTCCCCGACGGACGCCCGCGGCCGCCCCTGTTGCGGGGGGAGGCGGGCTGGTTGCGCGGGCCGACGACGGCCGGAGCGGCGTCCTCGGGTCCCTCCGCGCCACCGACCCGGGCCCCGGCGAGCTCCTCCTCGGCGGCGGCCTGGGCCCGCTTGGCGAGGACGCGCTTGCGCAGCGCCTTCATCTGCGGCTCGGCCTCCTTGAGGTCGGCGACCAGCGGCGTGGCGATGAAGATCGACGAGTAGGCACCCGCGGCCAGACCGACGAACAGCGACAGCGAGATGTCGTTCAGCGTGCCCGCGCCGAGGACGCCGCCGCCGATGAACAGCAGACCCGCGACCGGCAGCAGCGCGACCACCGTGGTGTTGATCGAACGGACCAGGGTGCCGTTGATCGACTGGTTGGCGATGTCGCTGTAGGTGAACCGGGTCTGCTTGGTGATGTCCTTCGTCTGCTCCTTGAGGCTGTCGAAGACGACGACCGTGTCGTAGAGCGAGTAACCGAGGATCGTCAGCAGACCGATGACCGTGCCGGGCGTGACCTCGAAGCCGACCAGGGCGTAGATGCCGGTCGTGATCGTGATGTCGTGGATCAGCGCGACCAGGGCCGCGATCGCCATCCGCCACTCGAAGGCGATCGCCAGGTAGATCACCACGAGGACCATGAAGATGGCGAGGCCTTCCCAGGCCTTGTTGGCGATCTGGTCACCCCAGCTGGGCCCGACCAGGTCGGCGGCGATGGACTCCGGGTCCAGCTTCATGTCCTTGGCCAGTTCGGCCTTGGTGGCGTCCGACTTCTCGGTGTCCATGCCGGCGATCTGGATGCGCAGACCGCCCGTGCCGAGCTTCTGCACGACCGCGTCGTGACCGGCGGCCTGCTGCGCGTAGGTCTCCGCCTGGGAGACCGAGACGCTGGTCTTCGGGGTGGTGAAGACCGCACCGCCCTGGAAGTCGATGCCCATGTTCAGGCCGCGCACCGCCAGGCCGACGATGGCCGTGATGGTGATCAGGATGGAGACGCCGTACCAGATCTTGCGCTTGCCGACGAAGTCGTAGCTGATCTCGCCGCGGTGGAGTCGGGCGCCGAGGCTGCCGAGTTTCGACATCGCTCACGCTTCCTTCGGGTCGACAGGGCCGGCGACGGGACCGGCGGGACGGCGGGTGCGGCGCAGCGGGGGCTTGGCGCCCAGACCCTTCGGGTCGAGCCCGGACCACTTGTGGCCGCTCGCGAAGAACTTACGCCGGGCGAGGATCGTCATCAGCGGCTTGGTGAAGAAGAAGACGACGACCACGTCGAGCACCGTGGTCAGACCGAGGGTGAACGCGAAGCCCTGGACCTTGCCGACGGTCACGATGAACAGCACGGCGGCGGCCAGGAACGACACGAAGTCGGAGACCAGGATGGTGCGCCGGGCGCGCGGCCAGGCCCGCTCGACGGCGGGACGCAGCGTGCGGCCCTCGCGGATCTCGTCCCGGATGCGTTCGAAGAACACGATGAACGAGTCCGCCGTGATACCGATCGCGACGATCGCACCGCAGACGGCCGGCAGGTTCAGCGCGAAGCCGATGGCCGGGCCGAGCAGCGCCATGAGCACGTAGGTCAGGATCGCGGAGACCAGCAGGGAGGCCATCGCGACCAGCGACAGGCCGCGGTAGTAGACCACCAGGTAGATCACGACCAGGGCGAGGCCGATGGCACCGGCCAGCAGACCCGCGTGCAGCTGCTCGCCGCCGAGCGCGGCGGTGACGGTGGTGACGCTCTGCTCCTTGAAGGACAGCGGGAGCGCGCCGTAGGACAGCATGTTGGAGAGGCTCTGGGCCTCCTCCTGCGTGAAGCTGCCGGAGATCTCCGCCTGTCCGCCGGTGATCGACTGGCTCACGTACGGGCTGGAGACGACCTCGCCGTCCAGGACGATGCCGAACTCGTTCTGCGGCTGCTGGTTCTTGGCCAGCTCGGCGGTGATGTCCGCGAACTTCTTGGCTCCGCTGGAGTTGAAGTTCATCTGGACCTGCCAGCCGGCGGCGGTCTGCGTGTCGAAGACGGCCTGGGCCTTCTTGACCTCGGTACCGTCGACGGCGGCCGGGCCGAGCACGTACTTGTACCAGACACCGGAGATCTGCCCGCAGGCCACCGTCGAGTCGGTGGGCTTGGCGCTCTTGCCGGCCGTGGCGCGCTGGGCGGCCTTGGAGCAGTCCAGCGCGGTGTACTGGGCCTCCAGCTTGCTGGCCGCGGCGGAGGCGCTCGGGTCGACCGAGGCGGAGGGGCTCGCGGACGAGTTCGCGGACGCCGAGGAGGACGGCGTGGAGTCCGCCTTCAGGGCGTCCGTGAGGGCGCGGCCCTGGGAGGTGGCGGACGAGGAGGGCGAGGCGGACGAACCGGTCGCCTTCTCGGACGACGACGCGCTGCTCGACGGGCTCGCGCTGGTGCTCGGGGAGGCGCTGGAGCCGCCGCTTGCGGACGCGCTCGGGGAGGCGGTCGCAGCGGCGCCGGCGCTGGCCTCGCTGGCCAGGACCGGACGGAAGTACAGCTTCGCGGTGGTGCCGACCTGCTGACGGGCCTCCTCGGAGTTGGTGCCCTTGGGGATGTTGACGATGATGTTGCTCGTCCCCTGGGTCTGTACCTCCGCCTCGGACACACCGAGGCCGTTGACACGGCGGTTCATGATGTCGACCGCGGTGTCCATGTTGGCCTTGTTGATCGCGTTCGGCTGGCCCGGCTCGTTCTCCGCCTGCAGCGTGATGCTCGTGCCGCCGGCAAGGTCGATGCCGAGACGCGGAGTGGTGTGCCCCGAGGCGAACATCCCTCCGGTGAGCGCCACGATGGCGATCAGGATCAAGGCCAGCGAGCGCCCTGGCTTGCTCTGGGCGCTCGCGCTCCGGCCCCTCTTAGGTGCTGCCACCTTCTCGTACTCCCTCTCGGGCCGCCGCGCGCCTGGTCGGCGCGGTCGGCCATGACATGGTGTCGGGATCCCGTGCGGGAAACAGACGCGCCCGGGGTGCGCCCGGCACGCCTGACGCGCGCCGTGCTCCCCGGGACACGGCTACTTCGTGTCGGAGTCGCCGTCGGTCTTCTTCGGCTCTTCGTCGGCCTTCGCCTCGGAGGGCTCCGTCTCCTCGGCCTTGGCCGCCACCGTGTCCTCGGCCTTCTCGTCGGCCTTCTCCCCGGCCACGTCCTTCTTGCCGAAGTCGACGGTCTTGTCGCCGGAGGCGGCGGCAGCGCCGGCGGGCTCGCCGTCGGTCTCGGTGAGGGAGGAGGCGTTGTCCGGAACGATGTCGGTGTCGGACTTCAGGTCGTGCTCGATGCCGTGCACGATGCGGTTGTACTCGTCGTCGGTCAGCACCGCGCCGATCGCGTTCTTCGCGAAGAGGAGGTCGACACCCGGGCCGGCGTCGAGGAGGACCGTGTCCTCGTTGACTTCCTTGACCGTCGCGTACATGCCCCCGATGGTGCGGACGCCACTGCCGGGCTGCATCTCGTTCCGCATCTGCTTCGCCTGCTGCTGGCGCTTCCGGTTGGAACGCGTCATCAGGAACATGGCTGCGATAAGGACGATGAAGAAGAGAAGAGGCAAGGTATTCACGAGACGGAATTTCCTTCGCGCAGCCGCGGCGGAGAGCGGCCTGGATGATGGGGGTGTGGTCGGCGCCGCCCGCAAAGGCAGCATCGGCGGAGTCTAAGCGAGTCCGCGCGCATGGAACAACGCTCAGCATGGCACCTGGGTTCCTGCACCCGCCAATGCCCCGCCGTCACGAAGAGATCACGTCTGCCCCACGGGCCCCGCGGGGCGGCGGCCCGACGACCGGGTCAAGGGTAAGAGGTGAGGGAGAGACGGGACACATCCCGCCGCAGACACGCGTACCGGGCACGGCACGACCGACGCCGCACACCGAGCCCGGGCCCATCGGGCCCGACGCCCGGTCCGACAGCAGAACGCGGCCCATCCGGCGCCCGCCGCGACGGCCGAGCACCGCGCATCCGGTGGCCGCTGCGACACGACGGCCGAGCACCGCGACATCCCGCGGCCGTACGCGAACCGACCGCAGCACGTCCCAGGGCCTGTGCAACCGCCGGCCGACACCCGACGCAACGGCCGGAAACCGCACCATCCCCAGCCCGACGCGACAGCCGGCCGAGTCCCACCCGAAGACCGGCGCGACAGTCCGGCCCGCCCTACGCCCGACGCCCGACGCCCGACGCCCGACGCGACAGCCGAGCGCCGCGCATCCGGTGGCCGCTGCGACACGACCGCAGCCGAGCGGGGTGCGGTTCGCGGCCTGGGCGACAGGCGAGCGCCGGCCCGCAGCATCCCGCGGCCGGTGCTGCCGCCGAGTGCGGCGCGCCTCGCGGCGCGGCGTCCGGGGCCGATGGTGACCGCGGCGTCGGCGCGGCGGTGTGCGGTGGAACCCGGGGGGCCGCCCCGTGTCAGGTGCCGAACAGGTCCTGCTGGCCTGATCCCGTCCCCCGGGGAGCCGTCAGGCCCAGGTGGGCCCAGGCGGCGGGGGTGGCGACGCGGCCGCGCGGGGTGCGGGCGAGGAGTCCCTCGCGGACCAGGAAGGGCTCGGCGACCTCCTCGACCGTCTCGCGCTCCTCCCCCACCGCCACGGCCAGCGTGGACAGGCCGACCGGACCGCCGCCGAACAGCTTGAGCAGCGCCTCCAGTACCGCCCGGTCGAGCCGGTCCAGGCCGCGCTCGTCCACCTCGTAGACGGCCAGTGCCGCGTGCGCGATCTCGCGGGTGATCAGTCCGTCGGCCTTGACCTGCGCGTAGTCGCGGACGCGGCGCAGCAGGCGGTTCGCGATCCGGGGCGTGCCACGCGAGCGGCCTGCGATCTCGGCGGCACCGGCCGGGTCGATCTCGACGTCCAGCAGGTGCGCCGACCGGTGCACCACCCGCTCCAGTTCCCTCGGCTCGTAGAACTCCATGTGCGCGGTGAAACCGAAACGGTCACGCAACGGCGGGGGCAGCAACCCCGCGCGCGTGGTGGCGCCGACCAGGGTGAACGGGGGCAGTTCCAGGGGGATGGCGGTGGCGCCGGGGCCCTTGCCGACGATGACGTCGACCCGGAAGTCCTCCATCGCCATGTACAGCATCTCCTCGGCGGGCCGGGACATGCGGTGGATCTCGTCGAGGAAGAGGACCTCGCCCTCCTGGAGGGAGGAGAGGATCGCGGCCAGGTCACCGGCGTGCTGGATGGCGGGGCCCGAGGTGATGCGGATGGGGGCGCCCATCTCCGCCGCGATGATCATCGAGAGGGTGGTCTTGCCGAGGCCGGGAGCGCCGGAGAGCAGCACGTGGTCGGCGGTGGCGCCGCGCGCGCGTGCGGCCCGCAGGACCAGGTCGAGCTGCTCGCGGACCTTCTCCTGGCCGATGAACTCGCCGAGGTCCTTGGGGCGCAGGGCGGCCTCGACGGCCTGGTCCTCACGGTCGGCGACGGCGCCCACCAACCGCTCCGCGTCGGCGCCGGTGTCGGTCGTGTCGTCCCAGTTCATAAGTGATGTGCCTCAGCGGTGGTGGGGTCAGCGAGCGCGGTTGAGGGTCTGCAGGGCCGCCTTGAGGAGCTGGCCCACCTGCGGGGTGCCGGCGGCGGCCTCGGCCTGCGGGGCGACGGCGGTGACGGCCTCCTCGGCCTCCCGGGTCGCGTAGCCGAGGCCGATCAGCGCGGCGTGCAGCTGGTCGCGCCAGCCCTGGCTGACCGGCGCGCCGATCGCGGGGGCGCCGAGGGGCTCGCCGAGCCGGTCCTTCAGCTCCAGGAGCAGCTTCTGGGCACCCTTCTTGCCGATGCCGGGGACGGCGGTGAGCGACTTCTCGTCGCCGGTGGCGACGGCCCGGCGCAGGGCGTCGGGGCTGTGCACCGCCAGCATGGCCTGGGCGAGGCGGGGTCCGACCCCGCTCGCCGTCTGCAGCAGTTCGAAGGTCTGGCGCTCGTCGTCGTCGGCGAAGCCGTACAGGGTGAGCGAGTCCTCCCGGACGACGAGGGAGGTGGCGAGCCTGGTCTGCTGGCCCATGCGCAGCCCGGACAGAGTGTTGGGCGTGCACTGGACCGCGAGGCCGATCCCGCCCACCTCGACGACCGCGGAGTCCGGGGCGAGGGCGGCGACCGGGCCGCTCACGAAGGCGATCATGCCGTACGGCCTTTCGTTGCGTTGGCTGCGTGCAGGGCGACGGCCTGCTGGAGTCGGTTCTGGGCGGGGGCGCGCCAGATGTGGCAGATGGCGAGCGCGAGGGCGTCGGCGGCGTCGGCCGGCTTGGGCGGCGCGTCGAGCCGTAGCAGCCGGGTGACCATGGCACCGACCTGGGCCTTGTCGGCGCGCCCCGAGCCGGTGACGGCGGCCTTGACCTCGCTGGGGGTGTGCAGGGCGACCGGGATGCCCCGGCGGGCGGCGCACAGCATGGCGACGGCGCTGGCCTGGGCGGTGCCCATCACGGTCCGGACGTTGTGCTGGCTGAACACCCGCTCCACGGCGACGCATTCGGGCCGGTGCTCGTCCAGCCACCGCTCGATGCCCCGCTCGACGGCGACCAGGCGATGGCCGAGTTCGGCGTCCGCGGGCGTGCGGACGACTCCCACCGCGACCATGGTGAGCGGCCGTCCTGCGACGCCGTCGACGACCCCGACGCCGCATCGGGTCAGTCCCGGGTCCACCCCCAGTACGCGCACCGCGCCCCCTCCCTTCGCTCTCTCCCGGCTGTCGCTGGGAGGTGCCCCCAGTTCGTGCAGGCTAGCCGGTGCCACCGACAACGGCCGACATGACGACGGGCCGACGGGTGTGTCCCGTCGGCCCGCTCGGTCGGCTCAGCCCGCGGCGGCGCTACGCGTCGACCTTCTCCATGACCTCGTCGCTGACGTCGAAGTTGGCGAAGACGTTCTGCACGTCGTCGCTGTCCTCGAGGGCGTCGATCAGCTTGAAGATCTTCCGGGCGCCCTCCTCGTCCAGCTCGACCTGCATGGTCGGGACGAAGTTGGCCTCGGCGGAGTCGTAGTCGATCCCGGCGTCCTGGAGGGCGGTGCGGACGGCGACCATGTCCGTGGCCTCGCTGAGCACCTCGAAGGACTCACCGAGGTCGTTGACCTCCTCGGCGCCCGCGTCCAGGACGGCGCCGAGGACGTCGTCCTCGGAGAGCTCGCCCTTGGGGACGATCACGACGCCCTTGCGGTTGAAGAGGTACGACACCGAGCCGGGGTCGGCCATGGAGCCGCCGTTGCGGGTCATGGCGACCCGGACGTCGGAGGCCGCGCGGTTGCGGTTGTCGGTGAGGCACTCGATGAGCACCGCGAC
The DNA here is from genome assembly GCF_042754285.1 of Streptomyces sp. NPDC059224. Lineage (NCBI taxonomy): Bacteria > Bacillati > Actinomycetota > Actinomycetes > Kitasatosporales > Streptomycetaceae > Streptomyces > Streptomyces sp. NPDC059224. Next base: position 40,979 of record NZ_JBHZAN010000020.1, on the reverse strand, counting down.
ACCGTTCGGGCCGTAGCCCTCGTACATGATCGTCTCGTAGTCGGCGCCGCCGGCCTCGAGTCCACCGCCGCGCTTGACCGCGGAGTCGATGTTCTTGTTCGGGACCGACTGCTTCTTCGCCTTCTGGATGGCGTCGTAGAGGGTCGGGTTGCCCTCGATGTCGACGCCGCCCATCCGGGCAGCGACCTCGATGTTCTTGATCAGCTTCGCGAAGAGCTTGCCGCGCTTGGCGTCGATCACGGCCTTCTTGTGCTTCGTCGTGGCCCATTTAGAGTGGCCGGACATCTGCCTGTCTCCTTCGCGTAACCCATCTCTGCAACGAACGCCAGAGATCCTACTAGGACTCCGCCGCCCGGTTCGCGTGCACCATGTCGACGAACAGGGAGTGCACTCGGTGGTCGCCGGTCAGCTCCGGGTGGAACGACGTGGCGAGCGCGTTGCCCTGGCGGACCGCGACGATGTGGCCGCCGTGTTCGGCGAGCACCTCGGCCGCGGCGCCGACCGACTCGACCCAGGGCGCGCGGATGAACACGCCCTCTACAGGATCGCCCGCGACACCCTTGACGTCGACCGCCGCCTCGAACGACTCGTTCTGCCGTCCGAAGGCGTTACGGCGCACGATCATGTCGATGCCGCCGATCGTCTCCTGGCCCGAGCGCGGGTCGAGGATCTTGTCGGCGAGCATGATCATGCCCGCGCAGGTGCCGTAGACGGGCATTCCGGCCCGCACGCGCGCGCGGAGCGGTTCCATCACGCCGAACAGCACGGCCAGCTTGGAGATGGTGGTGGACTCGCCGCCCGGGATGACCAGGCCGTCCACCTCGGCGAGTTCCTCGGGACGGCGGACCGGCCGGCCCACGGCGTCGGCCGCGGCCAGGGCGACGAGATGCTCCCGTACGTCGCCCTGGAGCGCGAGCACGCCGACCACGGGAGTGGTCATCACCAGCCCCGGTTCGCGTAGCGCTCGGTCTCGGGGAGGGTGTCGCAGTTGATGCCGACCATGGCCTCGCCGAGGTTGCGGGACGCGTCGGCGATGATCTTCGGGTCGTCGTAGAAGGTGGTCGCCTTGACGATGGCGGCGGCGCGCTTGGCCGGGTCGCCGGACTTGAAGATGCCGGAGCCGACGAAGACGCCCTCGGCGCCGAGCTGGCGCATCAGGGCGGCGTCGGCGGGGGTGGCGACACCGCCGGCGGAGAACAGCACCACCGGCAGCTTACCGAGCTCGGCGACCTCCTTGACCAGCTCGAACGGGGCGCGCAGCTCCTTGGCCGCGGCGTAGATCTCGTTGTTGTCGCAGCCGCGCAGCTTGGCGATCTCACCCTTGATCTGGCGCAGGTGACGGACGGCCTCGACGACGTTGCCGGTGCCGGCCTCGCCCTTGGAGCGGATCATGGCCGCGCCCTCGGCGATCCGGCGCAGGGCCTCGCCGAGGTTGGTGGCGCCGCAGACGAAGGGGGTGGTGAAGGCCCACTTGTCGGAGTGGTTGACCTCGTCGGCCGGGGTGAGGACCTCGGACTCGTCGATGTAGTCGACACCGAGTGACTGGAGGACCTGGGCCTCGACGAAGTGGCCGATCCGGGACTTGGCCATGACCGGGATGGAGACGGCTTCGATGATGCCCTCGATCATGTCCGGGTCGGACATGCGGGCCACTCCGCCGTCCTTGCGGATGTCCGCCGGGACCCGCTCCAGGGCCATGACGGCGACGGCGCCCGCGTCCTCGGCGATCTTCGCCTGCTCCGGCGTGACGACGTCCATGATCACGCCGCCCTTGAGCTGCTCGGCCATGCCGCGCTTCACGCGGGCGGTACCGGTCTCGGGGGCCTGGTTGTCGATGGTGGACACGGGTGACCTCACTCGCTGAAAGAGGGTTTCTGCAAACACCGAGGAAACGCGAGTGGACCAGTCCACAGCAAGGGCCAATGGGAAGGCGGTGGATCGTTTTCCGGTCAGGCCGTGCGCTCCACCAGCGCGGCCGGCGGTTCGTCGTCCATCTCGAAGGCCAGCGGGAAGGGGGCGTGTCCGGCCAGCCGGAACCAGCGGACCTTGCGGTGTTCACGCAGCCGGCGGGCGGCACCGACGGCGTCGTTGTGGAAGCGGCGGGCCATCGGGACCCGGCGTACGGCCTCGGCCAGCTCGCCCGTGGCGGCCTCACCGCCGGGCGCCGCGCGGACCTCCTCGACCTGCTGAGGGTGCTCGAAGACCGCGCGCAGGGCCTGGCTCAGGTCGCTCTCGGCGACCTCCCGCTGGTCCTCCTCGGCCTGCCGGGCGGCGTGCGCGGCCTCGTACAGCACGATCGAGGAGGCCGGGTCCAGTACGCCCGAGGTCGCCAGCTCCTGGGCCACCGAGGCGCGCCGCAGCAACTGGGCGTCGAGGGCGGCACGGGCGGCGTCGATGCGCGAGTGCAGCCGGTCGAGACGGCCTGCGGTCCAGCTCAGGTACAGGCCGGTCACCACGAGGGCGGCGAGGATCCAGAGCGTCCAGATGAGCGTTGCGGTCACGGGCGGAACGCTATAGGAAACGCCCGCGGCAGCGCCCCGTCAGGGGCGCGGGGAACCGGCCGCCCGGCCACAAGGGCGCCGCGGCCGTCGGACGACGCACCGCGGCCGTCCCGGCGGGGCGTTCAGTCCCGCGCCAGCCCGAACCGCGCCCGCAACCCCGGGCGTTCGTCCGCCGCCACCGCCGCCGCGCCCGCCGTCACCGTCTCGTAGACCGACAGGATGTCCGCTCCCACGGTCGACCAGTCGAAGCGGCGCACATGGACGCTGCCTCGCTCCCGCAGCTCTGCCCGGCGCTCCGGGTTCCCCAGCAGCCGTACCGCCGCCTCGGCCAGTGCGTCGGCGTCCTCGTTGGCGAAGAGCTCACCGGCCGCCCCCTGGTCGAGGACCTGGGCGAAGGCGTCGAGGTCGGAGGCGAGGACCGGGGCCCCGGCGGAGAGGGCCTCGACCAGGATGATCCCGAAGCTCTCGCCGCCCGTGTTGGGCGCGATGTACAGGTCGAGGCTGCGCAGGAAGCGGGCCTTGTCCTCGTCGCTCACCATGCCGAGGAACTCGACTCGGGAGCGCAGCTCGGCGGGCAGGGACTCGACCGCGGCCTCCTCGTCGCCGCGGCCGGCCACCAGGAGCCGGGTCTGCGGACGGGCGGCGAGGATCTTGGGCAGGGCCTTCATCAGCACCGGCAGGCCCTTGCGGGGCTCGTCGATCCGCCCGATGAAGCCGATGGTGTCGCCCTGCCACTCGGGGCGCGGCTCGGCTTTGGCGAAGAAGTCGACGTCGACGCCGTTGGGGATGACCACCGCGTCACCGCCCAGGTGCTCCACCAGGGTGCGGCGGGCGTACTCGCTGACCGCGATCCGGGCGCTGATCTTCTCCAGGGCGGCCTGCAGGATCGAGTAGGCCGCGATCATCGCGCGGGAGCGCGGGTTGGAGGTGTGGAAGGTCGCGACCATCGGGCCCTGCGCAGCCCAGCAGGTCAGCAGGCCCAGGGAGGGCGAGGCCGGCTCGTGGATGTGGACCACGTCGAACGCGCCGTCGTGCAGCCAGCGCCGTACCCGCGCGGCGGACAGGAAACCGAAGTTGAGGCGGGCCACGGAGCCGTTGTACGGCACCGGGACGGCGCGGCCGGCCGAGACCACGTAGGGCGGGAGAGGGGTGTCGTCGTCCGCGGGAGCCAGGACGGAGACGTCGTGGCCGAGGCGGATGAAGTACTCGGCGAGGTCCCTGATGTGGAACTGGACGCCACCGGGCACGTCCCAGGAGTAGGGGCAGACGATGCCGATCCTCACGACGGTCCCTTCGCGGGGTCGAGGTCGGCCAGCCACAGTCGCTGGAGCATGTGCCAGTCCTCCGGATGGTCGGCGATCCCGGTGGCGAAGGCATCGGCCAGCGCCTGTGTCATGACAGACGTCCTGGACTCCCGGTCACCTGACTCGGGTACGTCGATCGGGGCGTGCACCCGGCCCTTCATGACGGGCGTGTCGTCGTACCAGAGGGTCACAGGGAGCAGGCGGGCGCCGGTCTGCTGGGCCAGCAGGGCCGGTCCCGCGGGCATCCGGGCGGTGTCGCCGAAGAAGTCGACCTCGACGCCGGAGGCGGACAGGTCACGGTCGGCGACCAGGCAGATCAGGCCGCCGTCGCGCAGCCTGCGGGCCAGCGCGCCGAAGGCGGAGCCGCCGCTGTGCGGCAGGACCTCCATGCCGAGGCCCTCGCGGTAGGCGACGAAACGGTCGTAGAGCGTCTCCGGCTTGAGGCGCTCGGCGACCGTGGTGAACGGGGTCTCCAGCTCGGTGGTGACCCAGGCGCCGGCCAGGTCCCAGTTGGCAAGGTGCGGCAGCGCGATGATCACACCCCGGCCGGAGGCGAGGCCGTCGGTGAGGTGGTGGACGTCCTTGACGTCGAAGCCGGCCCGGATCCGGTCCTCGCTCCAGGCCGGCAGCCGGAAGGACTCCATCCAGTACCGCAGGTACGACCGCATGCCCGCACGGGACAGCTCGCGCAGCCGCTGAGGGCTCGCGTCGCGCAGCACGCGCGCGTAGTTGGACTCCAGGCGCTGGACGCCCTTGCCGCGCTGCCGCCAGGCGAGGTCCGCGACCGTCCTGCCGAGGCGCACGGCGACCGGCTCGGGCAGCTTCTTCACGGTGCTCCAGCCGAGCCCGTACAGACCGTCGGTGAGCCGGTCGGCGGCGGTCACTGCCCGGCCTCGCTCCCGTGGGCGGTCTTCTCCCGCTCGGCCGCGGCCTCCGCCTCGGCGGACTCCCGGCGGACCGTGACGACCCGCTGCACGAGAGTGACCAGGCTGCCCACGGCGACGACCCACAGGGCGATCGGGAGCAGGATCTGGATGCCCGGCACACCGAACTTGTGGAGACCGGCCAGACCGGCGGCCACCAGCGAGATCACCAGGCGCTCGGCCCGCTCGACCAGGCCGTTGACGGCCACCGGCAGTCCGATCGACTCGCCGCGCGCCTTGGTGTACGACACCACCTGACCGCTGGCCAGGCAGAAGATGGAGACCGCGCACAGGACGTCGTTGTTGCCGTTGCCCGCGTACCAGAGGGCGAAGCCGCCGAAGATGGCGCCGTCGGCGACCCGGTCCAGGGTGGAGTCCAGGAAGGCGCCCCAGCGGCTGGTACGGCCCAGCTGGCGGGCCATGTTGCCGTCCACCAGGTCCGAGAAGACGAAGAGCGTGATCACGATCGTTCCCCAGAAGAACTCGCCCCGGGGGAAGAAGACCAGCGCGCCCGCGACCACTCCGGCCGTGCCGAGGAGCGTGACCGTGTCCGGGCTCACACCCCGGCGGATGAGAAACGTGGCGAACGGCGTGAGGACACGCGTGAAAAATGCACGCGCGTACTTGTTCAGCATGGCCTTCCCGACGGTCGTTGCGCCGTGCGGCCCCTGCTGGCCACCCCGGCTGGCCCATCGTAGCCACGCGCGCGGGGGTGCGACGGGTGGGCACTCGCAGTCGCGACCGGTGGCGGGGTGCCGGGGGGCGCACGGGCACGGTCGCGTCCTTCGTATGGACGCACCGTGACGGGAGTGGAAAGCTCGAATAACCGCGGGCGTCATCGCAGCCGCCGCCGCACGCGGCCCGGCTCGCTCGCCCGCGCCCACACAGACCTCACCGTGCACGGGAGGCATAGCCATGGGCGACAAGGTCAGGGAACACCCCGGAGCCGCCGGCAGGGCGACAGCGGCCGACCACCCCGCGTCCGTACGGAATGTGGTGCTGGTCGGCCACTGCGGATCGGGCAAGACGACATTGGTGGAGGCTCTCGCGCTGACCGCGGGAGCGGTGAACCGGGCGGGCCGGGTGGAGGACGGCGGCACCGTCTCGGACTACGACGACATCGAGCACCGGCAGCAGCGGTCCGTACAGCTGTCACTGGTACCGGTCGAATGGAACGGAATCAAGATCAATATCCTGGACACCCCGGGATACGCCGACTTCGTCGGTGAGCTGAGGGCCGGTCTGCGTGCGGCGGACGCGGCCCTCTTCGTCGTCTCGGCCTCGGACGGGGTGGACGGCTCGACGCGGATGGTCTGGGAGGAGTGCGCGGCCGTCGGGATGCCCCGGGCGATCGTCGTCACGCACCTGGAGGCCGCCCGCGCGGACTTCGAGGAGATGACCCGGGTGTGCGCCGAGGCGTTCGGCGCCGACGACCCCGACGCCGTGCTCCCGCTCTACCTGCCGCTGCACGGCGCGCAGGGGCCGGACGGGCACGCGCCGGTGACCGGCCTGGTCGGGCTGCTCACGCAGAAGCTGTTCGACTACTCGTCCGGGGAGCGCAGGGAGTCCGAGCCCGGGCCCGACCAGTTGCCGGACATCGACGAGGCCCGCAACCGGCTGATCGAGGGGATCATCTCGGAGAGCGAGGACGAGACGCTCATGGACCGCTATCTGGGCGGCGAGCGGATCGACCTCAAGACGCTGATCGAGGACCTGGAGCGGGCCGTGGCACGCGGGGCGTTCTTCCCCGTGCTGGCCGCCGCTCCGGCCACCGACGGCGCCCGCCAGGGGCTCGGCACGGTGGAACTGCTGGAGCTGATCACGGGCGGGTTCCCGACCCCGTTCGAGCACCCCACTCCGGGGGTCACCACCATCGGCGGCGAGCCGCGCGAGATCAAGCCCTGCGACACGGGCGGTCCGCTGGTCGCCGAGGTGGTGAAGACCGCCTCCGACCCGTACGTCGGCCGGGTCTCGCTGGTCCGGGTCTTCTCCGGCACCCTGCGCCCCGACGAGACGGTCCACGTCTCCGGGCACGGCCTCGCCGACCGCGGCCATGAGGACCACGACGTCGACGAGAAGATCGGCGCCCTGTCCACGCCCTTCGGCAAGCAGCAGCGGCCGGTCACCCATGTCATCGCCGGCGACCTCGCCTGCGTGGCCAAGCTCGGCCGCGCGGAGACCGGGGACACCCTCTCCGGCAAGGACGACCCGCTGCTCATGGAACCGTGGGAGATGCCCGACCCGCTGCTGCCGCTGGCCATCCAGGCACACAGCAAGGCCGACGAGGACAAGCTCTCGCAGGGCCTCGCCCGCCTGGTCGCCGAGGACCCGACCATGCGGCTCGAACAGAACCCGGACACCCACCAGGTGGTGCTGTGGTGCCTCGGGGAGGCGCACGCGGACGTCGCCCTGGAGCGGCTGCGCAGCCGGTACGGGGTCCAGGTCGACGTCGTACCGCACAAGGTGTCCCTGCGGGAGACGTTCGCCGGCCGGTCCGCCGGGCGCGGACGGCACGTCAAACAGTCCGGCGGGCACGGGCAGTTCGCGATCTGCGAGATCGAGGTGGAGCCGCTGCCGGGCGGCTCCGGCATCGAGTTCGTCGACAAGGTCGTCGGCGGCGCGGTGCCCCGGCAGTTCATCCCGTCCGTCGAGAAGGGCATCAGGGCCCAGGCGACCAAGGGCGTCGCCGCCGGCTACCAGCTGGTCGACGTGCGGGTCACCCTGCTCGACGGCAAGGCGCACTCGGTGGACTCCTCCGACGCCGCTTTCCAGACGGCGGGCGCACTGGCGCTGCGGGAGGCCGCGGCGGACGCCAGGATCCATCTCCTGGAGCCGGTGGCCGAGGTCTCCGTGCTGGTCGGCGACGACTACGTGGGCGCGGTGATGAGCGACCTGTCCGGACGGCGCGGCCGGGTGCTGGGCACCGAGCAGACCAATGGCGGACGGACGCTGATCAAGGCCGAGGTGCCCGAGTTCGAGATCGGCCGGTACGCGGTCGACCTGCGCTCCCTCTCGCACGGTACGGCGCGTTTCAGCCGCGCGTACGCCCGTCATGAGCCGATGCCGCCACAGATCGCCGAGAAGATTCGCGAACAGGTCGGGGAAGCCTCGTAGGAGGCCTCATAGTCGACGACAAGGGCCCGACAAGGACGTCCGGCGGACGGCTTCGGCCGTCCGCCGACGGTTGTCGGTGGCCGGGGATACCCTGAGTACTTGATCAACAGGTGTGCGGAGTACGGAAGTCGGGAAGGCCGCAGAAGCGGGACGGCGGCAAGGGGGCGGGAATGAGCTTCGAGGACTTCTTCGGGCCACAGGTGCCGAGGCCGGGTGGCGAGGCGCAGGCCCCGACCTATGCCCTGGCCTCGGCGGCCTACCGGGACACGCCGATGGAGGAGATCAAGAAGGCCGACAACGAGTGGCACCAGTCCACGGTCAACGAGGGCCGCGCATGGGCGAAGATCTTCCGGCCCAACTTCGGTGAGGCGTACTCCCAGGCGGTCATCGACCGGATGCTGGGTGTCGGCCGCAAACCGCTCATCCAGTCCTTCGGCAGCGAACCCCAGGTGGTCGTCGAGCACTGCCTGGCGGCCAACCGCATCCGCAAGGAACGCGACCAGCGTCTGACCGCCATCATGTTCCTGTGCGGCGTGCTGTTCCTGCCCGGCCTGGTGATCTGGCTGCTGGTCTTCCAGCTCCGCGCGACCATGCTGAAGGCCGGCGACAAGCGGGTCTCCGGGTTCGGCAGCGCCCTGCTGGCCGCCGTCGGCGTCCTCGCGGTGATCTTCCTGATCCGGATGCCGTTCACCGGCTTCTGGGGCTGGTACGCGCGCGGCTGCATCGTGCTCCCCGTGGTCGGCTGGTACCTGGCCAAGCGGCTCTGCGAAAGGACCGCGACGGACCTGCGCGCGGCCTGGGACGGCCTGCTCTCCGGCGGCAGCGTCGGCGCGAAGGTCCCCGAGGCGGTGCCGACCAGCCCCGACCAGGCCGCGGCCGAGCAGCTGCGCCAGTCACTGGCCCGGCTCAGCGCCGAGCAGCAGTCCAACTCGGTCTTCTACGCCGGCACCAAGGGCATACTCGGCATGGGTACCCGCTGGGGTTCCTGGGTGCTCGCGGAGGAACTGGTCCCGCTCGATCCGGTCAAGGGCGTCCACGAGTTCCGGGCCTGGACGGTCGTCCGGGAGATCGAGAAGGAGCTGAGCGTGCTGCACCGGCAGCACCTGAAGACGGGCGGCTTCCCCGAACCCCAGGTCAAGCACTGGATCGTCACCCATGTCGGAGCGGGCGCCAAGGCGGTGTCCCGGTCCGAGGGCACCGACTACAAGGTGGGGCCCAAGGTCGTCGAGGACATCTGCAACAACAACCACTTCGACAAGGGCGACCGCCACTACCTGGGCGTGCAGTGGCCCCACCTGTGGAACGGTGACCTGATCATCACGATGATGGCGACCGTGACCGTGCTGAAGGAGACCCTCCGCATCGAGGTCACCGGACACGCCCTGGGCCCGGTCAACGGCCTGTTCAACGAGAAGCCCGCCGCCCCCACCAAGACGGTCGCCAAGACCGTGCGGTTCTGGGAGACCCGGACCGTCAAGCTGCCGCTGGTCACCCCCGACGAGGTGGTCCGGCTCGGCGCCCGTGCCACCATCAGCTGGTACCCGCCGCTGCTGAAGTGGCTCGGCGGTTCGATAGGCCTGCCCGAGCCGTTCGGTCTGCGGCACGCCTGGGCCGACCAGCCCTGGGACCACCGCTTCATGGCCGACGACGCGCTGCGCGCGGCCACGCCGATACTCCGTGCCGTGCACCGGGCCGCGCTCAGCGTGCTCAGGGAGCACGACGTCAACCTCGACAAGTTCAACTCGCGGGCCGGAGCGCTCAGCGGATCGGTCCAGGAGGCGTCGCCCAAGAAGGCCGACAAGTACGACGCGTGACCCCTCCCCGCGCCGGGAGACGCTCACCGGGGAAACCGCCCCCGGGGAGGGAACCGTCAGGCCCCCGCCGCCGGCCAGGCCTCGGCCAGCATCTTGCGGGTGTCGGCGAGCAGCTGGGGCAGCACCCGGGTGTGGCCCACCACCGGCATGAAGTTCGTGTCGCCGCCCCAGCGGGGGACGATGTGCTGGTGCAGGTGGGCCGCGATGCCCGCACCCGCCACCGTGCCCTGGTTCATGCCGATGTTGAACCCGTGGGCACCGGACGCCGTGCGCAGCGCGGTCATCGCCTGCTTGGTCAGCTCGGCCAGTTCGGCCGTCTCCGGGCCGGTCAGGTCCGTGTAGTCGGCGACATGGCGGTACGGGACCGTCATCAGGTGGCCACCGTTGTACGGGTAGAGGTTGAGCACCGCGTAGACGTGCTCGCCGCGCCGGACGATCAGCCCGTCCTCATCGGATTTGGCCGGGATGGAGCAGAAGGGACAGCCGTCGTCGGCCCCCGGGCCGGTCGGCTTGTTCTCACCCTGGATGTAGGCCATCCGGTGGGGCGTCCACAGGCGCTGGAACGCGTCCTGCGTCCCCACTCCGATCTGCTGCTCCGGCTCACTCGTCATGCTAGGCAGCATATGGCTTCGCCCGTTCGCGGCGTGTCGCCGGGGCCAGCGGAAACGGCCGTGCGGCGAAGCTGGGCGGATGGACGACGACAGCCCCCTGGACCGCTGGCAGCACGGGACGGACCTTCCTCTCGCCATCGCGTCCCTGGTCTTCCTGGGCGCGTACGCGGTGCATGTGCTGGCGCCCGGTCTGCCCGGGGGCGTACACGACCTGTTCCTGTCGCTGACCTACGGGGCGTGGGCGCTGTTCGCCGTCGACTACGGGGTGCGCTGGCGGATCAGCGGTGACGGCCCGTACTTCGTACGACGGCAGTGGCTGGACACCGTCGTCCTGCTGCTGCCCCTGCTGCGGCCGGTGCGGATCGTGCGCACCTACGAGGCGATGCAGCGCAGGCACGGGCACACCCGGCTCGCGCTGCAGGCCCGCGTGATGGCCTACGCGAGCCTGTCGATCGCCCTGCTGGGCTTCGCCGGGGCGCTCGCCGTCTACCAGGTCGAACGCGGCGCCCCGAACGCCACGATCCGCACCTTCGGCGACTCCGTGTGGTGGACGTGCTCGACCCTGTCGACCGTCGGCTACGGCGACGTCACCCCGGTGACCACGCTCGGCCGGACCATCGCGGTCGGGCTGATGGCCTGCGGGATCGCTCTGCTGGGCGCGGTCACCGGTTCGTTCTCCTCGATGCTGCTGCAACGGTTCGCACTGGAGGGCGAGGAGGACGCGCTGGTGGGCCGGACGGACGACAGGCCCGCGGAGAAGTGATCCCCGGGGGCCTGTCTCAGGGGTGCGGGATCAGACCTGGGTCCGGTCCTCGACAACCTTCGCGATCTTGGCGATGGCCTCTTCGAACGGGATGCCGTTCTCCTGCGAGCCGTCGCGGTAGCGGAAGGAGACCGAACCGGCCGTCATGTCCTCGTCGCCCGCGATGACCATGAAGGGCACCTTCTGCTTCTGGGCGTTGCGGATCTTCTTCTGCATCCGGTCCGACGACGCGTCGACCTCGACCCGCAGGCCCTTCTTCTTGGCCTCGGCCGCGAACTTCTGCAAGTACTCGACGTGTCCGTCGCCGATCGGGATGCCGACCGCCTGGACCGGCGCCAGCCACGCCGGGAAGGCGCCCGCGTAGTGCTCCAGGAGCACCGCGAAGAACCGTTCGATGGAGCCGAACAGGGCACGGTGGATCATCACCGGGCGCTGCTTGGAGCCGTCGGCCGCGGTGTACTCCAGGTCGAACCGCTCGGGCAGGTTGAAGTCGAGCTGGACGGTGGACATCTGCCAGGTGCGGCCGATGGCGTCCTTGGTCTGCACGGAGATCTTCGGGCCGTAGAAGGCGGCGCCGCCCGGGTCGGGGACGAGCGGGAGGCCCTGCTTCTCGGCGACCGCGCGCAGCGTCTCGGTCGCCTCCTCCCAGACCTCGTCGGATCCGACGAACTTCTCCGGGTCCTTGGTCGACAGCTCCAGGTAGAAGTCGGTGAGGCCGTAGTCGCGCAGCAGGTTCAGGACGAAGGTGAGCGTCTTGTCGAGCTCCTCCGCCATCTGCTCCTTGGTGCAGTAGATGTGCGCGTCGTCCTGGGTGAAGCCGCGGGCCCGGGTCAGGCCGTGCACGACACCGGACTTCTCGTAGCGGTACACGGTCCCGAACTCGAAGAGCCGCAGCGGCAGTTCACGGTAGGAGCGGCCGCGCGCGTCGAAGATCAGGTTGTGCATCGGGCAGTTCATGGGCTTGAGGTAGTAGTCCACGCCCTCGTCGAGCTGCATGGGCGGGTACATGCCGTCGGCGTACCAGTCCAGGTGCCCGGACGTCTCGAAGAGCTTCCCCTTCGTGGCGTGCGGGGTGTAGACGAACTCGTAGCCCTCCTCCTCGTGCCGGCGGCGCGAGTAGTCCTCCATCACCCGGCGGATCACGCCGCCCTTGGGGTGGAAGACGGCGAGGCCGGAGCCGATCTGCTCCGGGATGGAGAACAGGTCCAGCTCGTTGCCCAGCTTGCGGTGGTCGCGCTTCTCGGCCTCGGCGAGGAAGTCGAGGTACTGCTTCAGCTCGTCCTTGGACGGCCAGGCGGTGCCGTAGATGCGCTGGAGCATCGGGTTCTTCTCGCTGCCGCGCCAGTAGGCGGCCGCGTTGCGCATCAGCTTGAACGCCGGGATGAGGCGGGTGGAGGGCAGGTGGGGACCGCGGCAGAGGTCCTTCCAGCACAGCTCGCCGGTCTTGGCGTCCAGGTTGTCGTAGATCGTCAGCTCACCGGCGCCGACCTCGACGTCCGCGCCGTCGTCGCTGGAGGCCGAGCCCTTGAGGCCGATCAGCTCCAGCTTGTACGGCTCGTTCGCCAGCTCCTCGCGGGCGGCCTCGTCGGTCACCACCCGGCGGGAGAACCTCTGCCCGCGCTTCTGGATCTCCTGCATCTTCTTCTCGATGGCCTTGAGGTCATCGGGGTGGAACGGCTTCTCGACGTCGAAGTCGTAGTAGAAGCCGTCCTTGACGGGCGGGCCGATGCCGAGCTTCGCCTCGGGGAACAGCTCCTGCACGGCCTGGGCCATGACGTGCGCGGTCGAGTGGCGCAGGATGCCCAGCCCGTCCTCGGAGGAGATCTCGACGCCCTCGACGGTCTCGCCGTCCTTCAGCTCGTACGCGAGGTCCTTGAGCTCGCCGCCCACCCGCGCGGCGATGATCGAGCGCTCGCCGGCGAAGAGCTCGGCGGCCGTAGTGCCCGTCGTCACCACGCGTTCTTCCCGCTCGGAATCGCGTTGGATGATCACACGGACGTCTGACACCGGTCTCTCCTGCCTGAAGGTGGATGCGGCGCCATACCAGGAGCGCGCGCAATACCGGATCGTACCGACCCGGCCCCACCGACCGCTAAACGGTTACCCGCAGTCCCCGGTCAGTCGCAGTCGTCGCCGCTGCACGCCTCCTCGAAGAAGTCGAGGTTCTCCTGCAGCGATTTCACCAGCCGGTCCCGCTCGGCCTCGTCCACCTGCACCGGTACGACCCCGCCGGCCCCCGACAGCCGCCGGAACCCGCCCCGGCTCTCCAGCCGCCCGTGCACCCGCACCGGAAGGCCGACCAGGTGGGCCTGCCCGGCGATGCGGTAGTCCTCCTCGTCGAGGGTGAGCCGCACGTAGGGCACCTCGGCGCCGGCGAGGACCCGCAGCCGTACCGTGCCGGCACCGCGCGGCTCCGGGCGGCGCATCCGGACCACGGTGCCGGTGATCCGGACCGGTACGGAGGGTTCGTCGCGCAGGAAGCGGGCGCCCGCCTCGCGCAGCACGGGCAGGTCGCCGGGCGAGAACTCGACGGGCTCGGCGGTCGACGCGCAGTCGTCGGGGGCCCCGGCGCCCGGCGCCCACTCGACGGAGATCCGGGCGCCCTCGGTGCCGCGCACGAGCGTGATCAGGGCGTCGGTGAGCTCACGGCTCACGCCGGCCTCGACGGCTCCGTCGAAGGCGTCCATGCCGCCGGTGGCCCGCTGGTAGTCGATGGCCTCACGGGTGGCGTACAGAGCCTGGTGGAGGCGTACGGCGAGGGGCCGTCCGGTACCCACGGGCACGAAGGCGGTCAGACCCCGGCCGCCCTCCGCCGAGCCGACCAGGACGGTCTCCAGCAGGGCGGCGGCCGCGCGCTTGTGCCGGGCGCCGTAGTAACCGGCACGCGCGCGCGTGGCGAGCGCGCCGGCCAGCAGTGTCTGCCGGGCGGCGGTGCGCAGCTGCTCCTCGACCGTCCAGGGCGCCGTGTCCGCGGGCCCGCCCGGCACATCGCGCCACCAGCGGATCTCGTCGCTGGGTACCGCGAGAGCGACCAGCACCTCCCGGGCGGCGGGCGTCCCGCTGCGCACGAGAGCCGTGAGCGCCTCCCCGAGCAGGTCGTCACTGTCCGGGAAGGCGCGGCTCTCGGGTACCAGCAGGCTGGTGCCGGTGTTGCCCGGCCCGGGTGGAGTCCAGCGGCCGTAACGCCCCGGGGCTCCCCCGCGCCGCTGCCAGCCGTGCCTGCGCAGCAGGGCGCCGAGGACCGCGGGGTCGACGTCGGTGGGCTCGGGAGGACGGTTCCAGTGGGGGTCCACCGGATGCGGCCGGACTTCCCTCAGCTGCTCCTCGTACGGACGGTGCCTCATGGTCGTCCTCCCGTCCCGACCCGCGTCATGATCTCGCAGAGCGCCCGGTCGTCGAAGATGCGCGAGGCCGGAATCCGCACGGTGGTCCGGTTCCGGCCGGTGATCGGATGCCCTGCCAGGTTGACCCAGTAGCAGCAGTGGCGCAGATCGAGCCGGTCGTGGCTGGCGCGCAGCCAGTCGTCCTGGGAGCGCGGAACCAGCATCACCACGAGGATCTTGTGCACCGACACCGGTGTGCGGGCGAGCTTGCGCAGGTGGTCGTTGTCCAGCGTGAAGGAGAAGAAACGTCCCGGAGGGTTGGGTGCGACCTGGTACGTGCACTTCAACTGCACCTTTATCGTCACCTCGTCGTCGACGGTGTGACCGGGCGAGCCATGGCTGACGTGCCAGTCGATGCCGTTGTCCGGGAACGGCTGCGAGAGCGAGCAACCGGCCGCCGCGGCGACGGCGTGCAGATATCCCACCTGCAGTGTCTCCATGCAGGCGGTGGTGGCGAGTGTGCCGCGATGGGGGCCCGTGCGTTCGGGCAGCAGCCCGCCCCGCTCGGGCTGCGCTATCGCCATGACCAACAGCCTTCCCAGCCAAAGAGTTTCCCCGTGGCGAGCCGCTGAACTGCAAAGACCCGCACTCCTGTTGTGTCCTTCCGGCGTACGCCGCAAACGGCCCGGGTATCACCAAACAGGCAGAAGACGGAACGTCAGCTGCCGTGGGTGAACAAGGAGTTGTATTGGCATGACGTGCTGGTACGAGGGGCCCTTGGCGGCCTTCGACACGGAGACCACGGGCGTGGACGTGGAGACCGACCGCATCGTGTCCGCCGCGGTCGTCGTCCAGGACGCCCCGGGCACCCGGCCCCGGGTGACCCGCTGGCTGGTCAACCCGGGCATGCCGGTGCCGGAAGCGGCGACGGCGGTGCACGGGCTGACGGACGAACACCTGCAGCGCAACGGCCGCTGGCCGGCGCCGGTGATGTACGAGATAGCCGAGCATCTGGCCGAGCACGCGGCGATGCACCGCCCGCTGGTGGTGATGAACGCGCCGTTCGATCTGACGCTGCTGGACCGCGAGTTGCGGCGGCACCGGGCGTCCTCACTGGACCGCTGGTTCGAGGCGAGCCCCCTGCTCGTCCTCGACCCGCGGGTCCTGGACAAGCATCTGGACCGCTACCGCAAGGGCCGTCGGACCCTGACCGACCTCTGTGCGCACTACGAGGTCACCCTGGAGGGCGCGCACGACGCGGCCGCCGACGCGCTGGCCTCACTGGATCTGGTACGAGCGCTGGGCCGCAGGTTCGCGGCCCGGCTGGAGCGCCTGAGCCCCGCCGAGCTGCACACGTTGCAGACGACGTGGCACGCGGCGCAGGCACGCGGGCTGCAGGCGTGGTTCGCGCGCAGCGGCACACCGGAGACGGTGAACACGTACTGGCCGCTGCGGCCGGAACTGCCGGCGGCAGCGTGAGTGGCGGGGGGGCCGGCCCCCCCCGCCCCCCCCCCTGACCGCGCGGGGGCGCTGGGGGGGGCGGGCAGCCCGGGTCGCGCGCGGGGGAAACAAGGGCCGGGGCGCAA
>NZ_JBHZAN010000020.1:0-25030 GCF_042754285.1 Streptomyces sp. NPDC059224 | reverse complement strand
GCCCCGGGGGGGGGGGGGCCCCCCCCCCCCCGCCCCCCCGCCACTTCACGGCTCGGTCCGTCTGTCGGGGTCTGCCTGCCGGGATCTCCGTCGGGATCACCATCGGCAGGGCCTCATGCCCCGGCGAGGCCGAGTTGCCGCAGCATGCCGAGTTCGTCGCTGCTGCCCCAGCGTTCGACGAGCTTGCCGTCACCGTCGAAACGGCTGATCTGCATGCCCCGGTAATGCACCTTCCTGCCGGTCGCCGGATGCCCCATGAGCGGTCCCAGATGCGTGCCGCTGATGACGTAGGCGAAGGCCAACTCGTCGTCGGTGGCCAGCAGATGCTCCACCTCGACGTTCAGGTCGGGGAATGCCTCCCGCAACGCCCCGAACATGTCCTTGTACCCCTCGGGTCCCGGCCCCTGTCCCGGGGCGGGATCATGGTCGACGGAGTTGGCCGCGACGATCTGGTCGAAGGCGTCGAGGTTGCCGGTGACGACGGCCTCTGCGAAGGCGGTCTGCGCGGTGATGTTCGCTTGCCGGTCCATGGGTCCTCCCGGGCGTGTCCCGGGCACCGGCCTGTTCCGTCGGCTGAGAGGTCCCGCTCTACGCCGTCTCCCGACCGTACCCCGACCGCTCGCCCCCGGCATGCCCGCACGGCTCCCCGGGGCCCTGCGCGTCGTCCGGGAACGGCCCAGGGCCGAGATGGCGGGCCAGCAGTGCCCGCGCGGTCCGCTCGGCGTCGGCGAACCTGGTGCGTCCCGCGCCGGTCAGCGTGATCTCCACCGTCCTGCGGTCTCCCGCGCGCCGGTCGCGTTCGACCAGTCCGGCCGCCTGCAGATCCCGGAGAAGGGCGGACATCCGGGTGCCCGATTCCCCGAGGAAAGCCGTCAGCCGGGACACGGGCACGGGGCCGCCCTCGGCCGCGGCGACGGCCCCGAGAACGAGGTAACCGTGGAGCGCCAGCCCGTGCCGTGCCCGCAACGCTCCGTGCAGATGGCCCAGGGCCGGCAGGATCTGCGAAGACCACGGCCGGTCCGTGTCCGACGGATCGCTGTCGCTCATGTCGCTCCCTGAGACGGGTCCTGCGGCCGCGAACCCGCGGCCGGACCATCACAACCAGCTGACGCCCGCCGCCGATCGCGGGCCGGGTGGACACGAAACCCTCGGATCAGGACACCGGCCTCGGCCGTCCCGCGCACCGGCCACCCGTCCGGACGCGTATGAAATGCACATTCCACTAATATGCACTTACCGCAAGAGCTGCCGGAGCGTGTGTCATGGCCAAGCAGATCAGCTGTCGCGGACTGTCCGGACGACCGCCGTCCGAGGACGGCGGGAACGCCGAACGGGTGCTGGTCGACCGCGCCTGGCCGGAAGGCGTACGCCGGCGGGACGCGCCTGTCGACACGTGGCTGCGGGATGTCGCCCCCTCCGCCGAACTGCAGAGCTGGTACGGCGGTCACCCCCGCCGGTTCGGCGAGTTCCGTCGCCGCTACCTCCTCGAGCTGGGCGATCCGGAGCACAGCCGGGCGGCCGCCCGGCTGCGGCACCTGGCCGGACACAACAGCCTCACACTGCTCACCGCGGTCCAGGACACGGAGCACAGCCATGCCGCGGTCCTCGCCGAGTGGCTCACCGACCACGGCGACCCGCCCGCCGGCCGCCCCGCTCCCGGGGGCATTCTCGCCGCCCTCGGCGACGTCAACGCGGGGGCGCTCGCCTTCGTGATGGGCACCGGCATCGTCTCCACCTGCCTGTACGTCAACGGCGCCCACGTCCTCTCCGCAGCACTGCTCTGGGTGGCCCTGGCCGGCTTCGCGGTGCTGGTGCCCGCCTACGGCTGGCGGCTGCTGCGCCACCGGCAACGGTTCGTCACGGACCTCCTCGGGCCTCGCGCCTTCGCCTTCCTCACGGTGGCCATCTCCTCCAACGTGCTGGCGGCACGCTTCGTCCTGGACGGCCGCACCACGGCGGCCGGAGCGTTCCTGGCCTTCGGCGCGCTGGTGTGGCTGCTGTTGGACTACGGCGTTCCGCTGGCGCTCATCACGACCGAGCGCCGGGGTCCGGCCCTCGACCAGGCGAACGGCACCTGGTTCCTGTGGGCGGTGGCATCGGAGTCGGTGGCGGTGGCGGCGGCCGCGCTGGCCCGGGTGACGCCGGGACACGTGCTGCCGGTGCTGGCGGTGGTGTGCTGGGCCGTCGGGCTGGTGCAGTACCTGCTGACCGCCGGGATCGTGCTGGCCAGACTCCTGGTCCGGCCGGTGCGGCCGCAGGCGCTCATGACATCGGTCTGGATCTTCATGGGAGCGGCGGCGATCGCCGTGCTCGCGGGGGTGCGGCTGGTGTCGCTCCCGCCAAAGGACCTGCTGCCCGCTCGTCCGCTCGTCCTCGGGTCGTCGGTGGTCCTGTGGTCGTTCTCCACCTGGCTGATCCCGCTCCTGCTGGCTCTGGGCCTCTGGCGGCACCTGCTGCGCCGCGTTCCGCTGCGCTACGAACTGGGCTGGTGGAACCTCGTCTTCCCGGTCGGCATGTACGCGGTCACCACGCACGAACTGGGCCGCGCGACCGGAACCTCCTGGATGACCTCGGCCGGCCGCCTGGAGGTCTGGGTCGCCGCGGCGTTCTGGGCGGTCGTCTTCGCCGCCATGGCGGCGACCCTGCTCCGGCACCGGGCCACGGCGCCCCCTCCGCCGCCGTCCGCTGCGCCGGTCTGACGTTCGCGGGCAGCCAGAGGTTCAGGAACGGTGTCAGCGGCGGGCGTGCCGCACGGAGCGCCGCACCGAGTGCCGCACCGAGTACCAGGCGACCACCGCCCAGGCGGCGACGAGCAGCACGTACAGGACGACGGCGGTCCACACGAACGGCTGCGAGCCGCTGCGGACGGCGAGCGCGCTGGTGCCGGTGACACAGGCGCCGAGCGGGAAGATGAAGGACCACCAGGTGGGCGCGAAGGGCAGTCCCCGGCGGACCTCCCGCACGGTCAGCGCCGTCGCGAGCACCAGCCACAGCGTGGCGAAGCCCCATATCCCGATCCCGCCCAGCAGCGCCGCGACGGCGGTCCCGCGGGCGTAGGGGGCGGGCAGCGCGCTCGGCGCCGCCGTGGCCAGCGCACCCAGCGCCGTGACCGCCTGGTCCAGCGCCCCCACGCCGATCCACACCGTGGGCACCGTCGTACCGCTGGGCGCGTCGTGGTGCACCAGACGGCTGTACACCATGGCCAGTACCAGCAGGACCGCCACCAGCCCGAGCCCGAGCATCGCGTAGCAGCCCAGCAGCAGGGCCAACCGCAGCTGGCCGGCCGGCGCCCGCGGGACGAGCAGCGCGCCGGTGGCGGCGGAGACCATCGGCGGCACCACCGGCAGCAGCCAGCCGCCGAACGCCGCCTCCGGGGTGAAACGGTGCCGGGCGACCATCAGGTACGGCACCGCGCAGGCGGTGGCGAGACCGAGCACCGTACCGGCGGACCACAGCACCCAGTCCACGTCCAGCGCGGCCCGCTCCCCGATCAGCTTCCGGCCGAGCAGCAACGTCCCGGCCCCGACGGTGAGCAACGCCATCGGCGGTGCCCCGAAGAACTGCGCCAGCACCGGATCACCGGCGTGCACGCGCAGCATCCGCTGCCCGAGGTAGCAGGCGCCCAGTGCGATCAGCAGCAGCGCGGCCCCCGCCCACACCACCGTGGCGGCCGTGTCCAGGCCGGGGAAGGTCCGCGGCAGGGTGGCGGCGCCGCTGGCGACGATCCCGGTGCCCATGACCGCCGCGAACCAGCTGGGCCCGAGCCGCCCCCGCCCCGCTCTCGGAACCGGACCGACCTGGGACGGGATCGCTGGGCTGGTGCTGGAGTGGGGTGCCACGGCGTGGAGCGCCTTCTCTTCTCGTGTCGGATGCGTCACCGTCCAGGGCAGGCGACGGTGACCGGCCGGCAGACCGGCGCACACCCACAGGCTCACGGGGCGCGGCCGAGACCGTCGGCCCGTTGGCGTCCCCGAACCTATGGCGCGGCACGGGTCCGGCCACAGCGCAGCACGTGCCATGACGCCCTCACTCCAGGACATGACTACCCTGGACCGAGTCCGTCCGGCCGGGAGGCGCACAATGAAGGACACGCCGTCAGGCAGGAAGCCGCTGTTGGTGACCGTGCTGGTCTTCCCCGGCGTACGACTGCTGGACGTCACCGGCCCGATCGAGGTGTTCGCGTCGGCCAACGACTTCGGTGGCCGCTACCGCGTGCGCACGGTCTCCCCGGACGGCGCCGACGTGGTCACCGCGGCCGGCACCGGTATGAGCGTCGACATGCCTGCCACGCAGGCGCAGGACGTCAGCGATGTGGTCGTCGTCCCCGGCGGCCCCGAGTGGCCCTCGCTCGTCAAGGACGACGCCCTGCTGGACACCGTGCGGGAGCTCGACGCGCGCAGCCGCCGTACCGCGTCCATCTGCACCGGTGCCTTCCTGCTCGCCGCGGCCGGGCTGCTCGACGGGCGCACCGCGACCACGCACTGGCGCTTCGCCGACCAGCTGGCCCTGCGCTACCCACGGGTGACCGTGGCGGCCGACCCCCTGTTCGTGCGCGACGGCCACATCATGACCTCGGCGGGCGTCAGCTCGGGCATCGATCTGTCGCTCGCGCTGGTCGAGGAGCAGTTCGGCGCCGACGTCGCCCGCTCCGTGGCCAAGGACATGGTCGTGTTCATGCAGCGGCCGGGAGGTCAGTCGCAGTTCAGCGTCCGCACCCAGAGTCCACGGGCCCGGCAGGAGATGCTGCGCCGGGTCCTGGACACGGTCGCCGAGGACCCGTCCGCCGACCACAGCCTCGCGTCCATGGCGCGCCGGGCGGGTGTGAGCCCCCGTCACATGACGCGCCTGTTCCACGAGGAGATGACGACGACCCCGGCCCGGTATGTCGAGCGGATCCGCATGGAAGCCGCCCAGGCGATGCTGGAAGGCGGCGACGACCCCATGGCCACGGTGGCCCGGCGCACCGGCTTCGGCTCACCGGAGTCGCTGCGCCGGGCCTTCACCCGCAACCTCGGCGTCACGCCGGGCACCTACCGGGCCCGCTTCCGCACCACCGAAGCCGCGGACACCTCGGACCCCACGGACTCCGCCGGTGTCAGGCATCCGTGACGGTCCGTCCGGGCATCGGCTCGGCGAGGGCGGCCCGCCAGGCCGGCGCGCCGAACGGTCCGGCGAAGTACTGGGTCTCGTGCACCACATGCCGGCCGGCGAACTCCATGATGCTCACCGAATACGACGGCACACCGTCGTAGGTGATGACGCACTCGCTCACCCACAGGTGAGCATGGCCGGAGATCCGCTGGACGGTGAAGTGCCGGTCGGCCGGGTGCCCGCCGCGTTGCGCCGCGATCGTCTCGCGCCCCCGGAAGCGCTCACCGGACTGCGGGTAGTCCAGGATCGCGTCCACGGCGTAGACGGCGTGCTCCGCTTCGACGTCTCCGCGTTCCGATGCCTGCCAGTGCTCCTCGATCGCGACCCTGGTCCGGGAATCAGCGTCCATGGCACCACCCTAGGCACCTCCGGCCGCGGCCGGCCGGGGGCAGGCGGGCGCGGCGAGGGCCGGTCCGCCATTCGGCCGGACGACAGACAGAAAAGCCGGTCCGCACAGGCGGACCGGCCTTCCCGGTGGTGGGCGATACTGGGTTCGAACCAGTGACCTCTTCGGTGTGAACGAAGCGCTCTCCCACTGAGCTAATCGCCCGGGAACGCAGTGAACGATACAGGGACCGGCGGGTTTCGTTCAAACCGCTTGCAGGTGCCTGCGCAGTCCCCGCCGTCCCGACCACATCATCAGCCGGTGATTGGCACGGAAGAACGGCCGTCCGGGGACGGCCAGTCGGCGCAGCAGCGGCTTGGTGACGTCGACGACCTGGTCGTAGCGGGCCAGGGTGCCGGTGCCGTCGGCGGTGACCGTCCAGCGGGCCCGGCCCTCGATGTCGCCGCTCATCGCGATCTCCAGCACCCCGGCGGCCGGGTCTCGCCGGGTCTCGCGCGCGGTGAACGTCATGTCGTACGGCAGGACCGAGCGGATGGTGATGATCCCGGTGGTGTCGTTCAGCCGGCTGACGGTTCGCACCTGCGGCCACCAGTGCGGGTAGTCCTCGACCCGCTCCAGGGCCCGGTAGACCGCCGCGCCCCCGAAGGGCAGCGGCCACAGACTGCGGAAGCGGTAGTGGGTCCAGTCCATGGGCGGAGTCTGCCCACCGGGGCGATCCGAGTACGCGTACTCATGCCGCGCCAAGTGACCCGGACCACACTCGTGGGTGCGAGCGCCGCCGCCCGTGCGACGGCGCTCCCCCTCCCGCCTGCTACGACGGCATCCCGTCGCCCAGCAGCGCCAGGTTCTCGATGGCCGCGAGCCCGTACAGCGCGGTGTCGTTGGAGGACACCCAGCCCGCCTCGCTCCCGGGACGAGCGTGACCGGACCGGAGAGCGGCTCGGTCTTCCACGGCGAGGACTCCGTGCAGCCGTCGGAGCTGTAGAACTTCGTCCACGCACGCTCGGCGAGCTTCTCGTCGCCGGTCTGTCGCCTGCCGGTCGGAGGTGTAGGGGTCGGTGCGGATCTTGCGCAGCGGGTCGGGGACGAGGAAGGTCTCGTCGGAGTCGACGTCGGCGGCCACGAGGTCGCCGACGCGCTCGTCCGCGGTGAGGAAGTAGCAGAAGCGCCGGTAGGCGGTGCACGCGGGTACTGGTCTTCTCGGAGAACACCTTGTCGCGCGGGATGCCGTGCTTGGCCAAGACGTCGAGTTGCCACTGGAGTTCCTGGGTGAGCGTCGGGCAACGGGCGCATCCGATGCGGATGTCGGCGGCCTGGGTGTCCGGCGCGAGGGCGAGCGGGACAGTGGTGCCGGGGCGCCACGGCTGCCCCGGGCCCCGGTCGGCTGGGGTCTGCACCCGGAACCTCTTGGCGAGGTGGGGCACCTGCTTGAACCGGCCGGTGTGGTAGACCCCGGTGACCGCTCCGCCGCGCGAGCGGCACGGCGAGCCGGGCTCGGCCGCGCAGCGGGGGCAGGGGTGGCGCTCGGCATCGTCCGCGTCGGCCGCGGAAGGTTTCTGAGGACCTCCGGTTCGGGGGTGCCAGCCAAGCCGGCCAGGTCCACCCTCGTTCGCGCGGGCAGCGAATGGGTGGCCTGGTCGGCCCGGCTCGGCCTGGAGAGTGGAGGTCTACGCGGTCGTAGGGGGCTTTTGCGTGCCAACTGTGTCCAGGAGCAGCTTCGCGGCGACGCTGGCTCCGTCGGTGCGCATCGTGGCGGCCTCTTCCCTGGCCCGGGTTCGGGTCTGGGGGGCCAGGGCGGTGGCGAGTGCGGCGGTCAGGGACTCGACGGTGGCTGCCGGGCCTTGGTGGGCGACGCCGATGCCCAGTTCGGCCACGCGGGCGGCCCAGGAGGGCTGGTCGCCGATCTGGGGGACGACCACCTGGGGTGTGCCGAATCGGGAGGCTGCGGTCGTGGTGCCCGCGCCGCCGTGGTGCACGACGGCGGCGACCCGGGGGAAGAGGGCCTGCTGGTTGACGTCGCCGACGACGAAGCAGTCGTCGGCGTCGTCAATCGGGGCCAGGCCGGCCCAGCCGCGGGCGAGGACGACCCGGCGGCCCTGGGCGCGGCCGGCTTCGACGGCCACCCGGGCGGTGTCCTCGGGGGAGGCCGTGGCCATGCTGCCGAAGCCCACGTACACCGGCGGCTCGCCGGCGTCCAGGAAGGCCTCCAGCTCCCGCGGCAGCGGGCGGTCGTCGGGCAGGACCCACGCCCCGGTCTGCACGACGTCGATGTCGGCCCGTTCCGGTGGCGCCGGGCACAGGGTCGCGTCCGCGGCCAGCCACGGGCGGTCGGTGTAGACGTAGTCGAGGACGTCCTCGACCGGCGGCAGACCGAGCTTCGCCCGGTGGCCGCCCAGCGCATCGGCGAACATCGCGATCGTCTTCTGGCCCTGCTCCCAGTGGGCCTTGTCGGCCGCGTCCTTGGCGGACTGCCCGCCGGCCTCCGGGGCGATCTTCCGCGGCGGAAGTCCCCGCACGTGGTAGCACGCGTACAGGTACGGGATGCCCAGCCGGTCGGCCGCGCCCCGCGCGCCGGCGGCCGCCATCATGCCGTTCGCCAGCAGCACGTCGCACCCCTCGGCCGCGGGTGCGAGCGTGTCGAAGCCTGCGGCGACCAGGTCGGAAGCGAGCCGGACCGCGTCCTCGACGGTGGGCGGCTTCGCGCCGGCGGTCACCGATCGCACGGTCGGGCCGATCGGCACCAGCGGCACACCCGCCCGCGCGAAGAGCGTCGCGAACTCCTCGTCCGGGGGCGCGCACACCAGCGCCTCCGCGCCGAGCCCCCGCAACGCCACCGCCAGCCCCACCAGGGGCTCGACGTCCCCGCGCGACCCCCATGTCGTCAACAGAACACGCACTTCGAATCTCCCATTTTCGCAGGCCCTGGCGCCAAGTCGGCCATTCTGGGGTATATAGGGGGCCTTGCCACAAGGCCCCCTATTGGCTATAAATTGATGCTGGCAAGGGCTGAGGTCTTCCGCGTTCCCTGAATTCATCCTTCACTCCGGACGTCCCCGCAACCGGGTGAAGCACCCAGGTGAGGCCGTGGACGGCTTGACCGGCAACCGTGAGCGGAGACCGTGGGCGGTGCCACGAACGTCGGGCTGCGTGACCGGATCGCCGCGCTGGAGTGGGTGCGCGACAACGCCGCGGCGTTCGGCGGTGACCTGGACGACGTCACGCTGTTCGGTGAGTCAGCCCGTGCGGCGAGCATCGGCTGCCCGTTTGTCTCTCCCCTGGCCGCGGGGCTGTTCAAGCGGGCGATCCTCAGCAGCGGCCACCCCGAGACGGTCCGCGCACCCGCACAGGCCCGCGCCCTCGCGGACGGGATGGCGGCGGCTTTGGGAGTGCCCGAGGCGGCCAAGGCGTTCCGGGAGAAGACCGGCGAGGAACTGATCGCCGTTCATGGCGCCGGCTACGGGGGCGATCTGTGGGACGAGCACGGCGTCGAGCCGTTCGGCGGCATCCTCCCCTGCACCCCGGTCACCGGCGACGACGTCCTGCCCGAACACCCGGCCGTCGCCGTCAAGAACGGCGCCGGATCCGACGTGGCCCTCATCGTCGGCAGTCCGCCGCTGCTCCGGCGCCCGCTCGATCGTCTGCGCCTTGCTCGACTGCCCGTACCGGGCCGGCGTGGACAACCGGTTCACCGGCACCCGCGACAGGTCCATCCGGGCCAGCGCGAACGCGGAGATCTCCTCCACCCGCTCCATGGCCCGCACCATCGCGATCCCCGTCGACTTCACCGGCGTGCGCAGCCACCGTGCGGGCCTCGGACACCTGCCGGGCCGGCACCGATACTCCGGGCAGCAGCACCCGATTCTTGCGCAGCCACGTCACCGCGTAATCGAAAAGGGCCACGGGCCCCTCGGCGTGTGTCCACGCCCGCCCGTACCGGAAGCCGCGGAACTCCCGCCCCCACCGCCGGTCAGCGAAGTCCCGGTACTCGAACCGCTTCTGAATCTCCGCCGCGTGCTCGTACACCGTCGACCGGCGTTCCAGGTACCGCTTCACGCACGATGAGTCGGCGATCCCGAACTGCCCGGCCAGGTACTCCACAGCCTCCCGGGGCACCGCCAGAGGGCCCTCGCCGAGGAACCGGCCGACGTAAGGAACGGTGCCGATCTGCACCGCCATGCCCAGCCGGTGCGCCTCCGCACGACGCAGCGCGATCAGATCGCGGTCGTCATCGTCGAGGAAGAAGAACCGCTCCGGCTCCGGGCGCGTGGGCACCTCTCAGAAACTCCACCGGCACGAAGAGGACCGTAGCCAGCGCCGGTGCCCGGTCGGTGATGCCTCCCCGAACCCCAGCGGAGCCTCCACTCGGTGTGCCGGCCCATCATGACCGTTCTCACCGGGATTTCCCGTACCTCGACTACTCACACCCGAAGGCGCTCCTCCACGGCGACGGCCGCCGACGCGACGGCACCCAGCACGGGGACCGCCAGCGGCACGATGAGCAGGGCGGAGCAGATCACCAGGGCCGCTCCCCCGACGAGCGGGAAAGAGCCGCCGGGATCGAGGGCGGTACGGCGGCCGGCCACCGTGAGCAGGGTGCGCCAGCGGTCGCCGGGCGCCCAGACCGCCGCCGCGCGCAGCACCGCGACGGTGAAGCCGATCACCGCGAAGCCGATCACCGCGCACAGACCGACCGCGCCGACGAGCGGCGCCCGCCCGGCAGCCCGGCCCGTACGGCCCGGACATCCACCCGGGCGACGGCCACAGCACCCCGTCCGGCGAGCCCGACCAGCCGGCTGCCGGGCAGTGCGGCCCGGAAGTCGCCCACGAACTCCCGCCAGCCCTCGCCCACCTGCCCGGTGCGGCGGCGCAGATGCCGGTGAGCTGGGCCTCGGCGAAGACGCCGAACCGGTCGGAGAGGGCGGTGTGCTTCGCGGGTACGTCGTCGGCCACGGCCGCAGCCTCCGAGCTGCTTGCCGTCGACCTGGCCTACCTTCGTGACGCCGGCCCGGAAGTGATCCAGGCTCAGGTTGCCTGCCTGAACCTGAGACTTGAGGTCGAGGAGAATTCCTCGCTTGTCGTACTTCCGAAGAAAGGTGACGGCATTTTGGAAAACGTCCGGGGGATTTCCACCGGAGGCCCGGGTCTGGAACTTCTCCCAGAACGATTGACATGTCTGGAAGTCCGTCTTGACCTTGATCTCCGGGTACTTCTTCTCGAAGAGCCTGATGGTTTGGTTGATCTTCGTGGCGCGTTCCTCGGCACCCCACCACGAGTAACGGATCGTCACCGTCCTGTCCCCGGAACCGCTTCCGCCTCCGCACCCGGTCGCCGCGGCGAGCCCGAGCGCGGCCGCCGAGACCCCGGCCGCCTTCAGGACGGTCCGCCTCTCCATGTTCCTGCTCGTTCCCGCAGCGGGGCCCCTCCCCGCAGCGTCGCCGACGCTTGCGTGAATCGTTTCGGGCAAGCGCTTGCTGGGACAAGTCACGGAGGGGGCGGTGAGGCGTCAATGATGCGGACGGGGATTACTCGCGGCTCCGGGCGGTGAAGCCGCGCGGCGGGGGGCACGGGGCCGCCGTCCGGGCGATGCGGCAGGTGAGGGCCGTGCGCCGGGTGGCCGAACGCGAAGCAGCCGGAGGACTGCGGTGGTTACGGGTTGGCTTCGACGAGCCGTCCGGGCCGGCGGCGGGCAGGCCCGGAGATCCGCGACTCCGTCGCGTCGGCGCCGAGGGTGCGACACGGTCACCCACGAGCGGCTTCAGCAGCTCCGACGCGCACGGCGGGGCGGACACCTCCGACCACTGGTGGCCTCGGACGACTCCGGCACCCGGCATGCCCGGCAGTCCGGCAGCACCGCGCCGAAGCTCACCGTCCGCCTTCGGCGCGTCCCGCAACACGCCGGCCGGCCGACGGGCAGGTCGCCAGCAGGCGGGAGACGAGACCGGCCACGGCCCGTGTTCGTCCGGAGGCGGTGGGTGGGCCGTCAGCGGGCAGGCCGACACCGCGAAACCCCGCCCGTCGAGGCCCGCGAACGACCGCGGCCCACCTGCTCTCTCGCAGGTGGGCCGTGGTTCCGGGTGGGCGATACTGGGTTCGAACCAGTGACCTCTTCGGTGTGAACGAAGCGCTCTCCCACTGAGCTAATCGCCCGGACGCAGGAAGAACATTACCCCATGTCAGGGGGTGCCCCCGACCAGTCGCGGGGGCCCGTGACCGTCGGCCCGGTCACTCCTCGATCTTCCAGGGCATCACCATGCCGAACTTGGCGAGGTAGATCCCGGCCAGGCCGGCCACGATCACCAGCCCGATCGCCGTCAACGTGATGTTGCGGCGGCGCACCTTGGGGTCGAGGGCCTTCTGAGCCGCCTCCGTGACCTTGCGTTTCGTCCAGCGGAGCACCAGCTGCGCCCAGACGAACTCGGTCGCCCAGATCGCCATGCCACCGAAGATGATCACCCAGCCGGGCCCCGGCAACGGCAGCAGGACGATGCCCACGACCACCACCGCGAGACCGAGCGCGAAGACCCCGACCTGCCAGCTCAGGTGCAGCACCCGGCGCGCCTTGACGAATTCGGGTGCCCGCGAACCCAGTCCCCGCTCGTCGCGCGCCCCGTCCGGCTCCGTCCCGTCCACCTCGCTCCCGTCCGAGGCCACGGCGACCTCGCCCGGTTCGTTACTCCCCGTATTCATACGACCAAACCATACCCGAGCGATTCCGGTCACCGGAATGGTCGTAGATCGCGCCGAGGTTCTCGGCCGGAAGAGTTACGTAAACACACGCAAAACACTCAGAGGGGTTTACAACGGCACCGTAGGTGGCATGTCGATTTCGCCGACGTGCGAATCCCCGAGCGCACACTGAGCGAAAGGCCCTGGCGCTTATGAACACCACGGTCAGCTGCGAGCTGCACCTGCGCCTCGTTGTGTCGAGCGAGTCCTCCCTGCCTGTCCCCGCAGGCCTGCGGTACGACACGGCCGACCCCTACGCCGTGCACGCCACCTTCCACACCGGAGCCGAGGAGACCGTCGAGTGGGTGTTCGCCCGCGACCTCCTCGCGGAGGGGCTGCACCGCCCCACCGGTACCGGCGACGTCCGGGTCTGGCCGTCCCGCAGTCACGGTCAGGGCGTCGTGTGCATCGCCCTGAGCTCTCCGGAGGGCGAAGCCTTGCTCGAAGCCCCGGCGCGGGCTCTGGAGTCCTTCCTGAAGCGCACTGACGCCGCCGTGCCGCCCGGCACGGAACACCGGCACTTCGATCTCGATCAGGAGCTCTCGCACATTCTGGCGGAGAGCTAGGGCAACACCCCCTGCAAGCCGCCCGGCGCCGTCCACTCGGGGAGACGGCTCGGGCCTAGACAACCGCATACGGCAGCACCGGCGCCGCCACCGTGTTGGTCACGGGGCGGCTCCGGTGTGTCCGCGCGTCCTGGGAACCACCGCCGGGCGGTGCGCGTTCTACAGAGCAGCGACGAGTGGGACAGAGCACGGTGCGGTGGAGCCGTATGTCGCTACGATCGGCCACCATCGGCGGGCGCCCGCCCGACCCTCAGGCCAGGGAGCGAAACGTGCTGATCACCCACGACACCCGGTGTTCCCTAGATGCCGTGGTGGACCTGGTGAACACCGCGCCGGAGGACGACACGGCGCCGGACGGTCTGCCCGATGTCGCGGCACTCAAGGTTTTCGTACGAAACCACGACATGAGCGACGTGGGCGTGCTCTCGGAGTTCGACCTGTCGGCAGTGCGCAGGGTCCGCGGGCGGTTCGCGGGGATCTTCGCCGCCCCGGACGCCCGGGTCGCCGCAGGGATGATCAACGAACTGGTCGCCGCCGCGGGCACCACACCCCGGCTCACGGACCACGACGGCTACGACTGGCATGTGCACTACTTCGCGCCAGGCGCCTCGGTTGCCGACCACCTCGCAGCCGACTGCGGGATGGCGCTCGCGTTCTTCGTGGTCGCCGGGGAGCAGGAGCGGCTGCGGCGCTGCGAGGCCCCTGACTGCCGACGCGCGTTCGTCGACCTCTCGCGCAACCGTTCGCGCCGCTACTGCGACAGCCGGACCTGCGGAAACCGGCTGCATGTCGCCGCCTACCGGGCCCGCCGCAAGGAGTCGGCGGGCTGATACCAGCGCGCCCGCGCCCAGGAGCGGGGAAGGAACCGGCGGGACGGAGACCACGGCCTGCCGGCCGGTCCGCCCGCACGGCTCCTCTCCGGGGTCGCGGTCGGGGTTCGTGGATGCGCGTGCGGGGTTCGTGGATGTCGGCACCGTCGATGCCGACGCCTGTCCCGGCGGGTGACGCCGGGACGGGCGGGTACGGCTCACAGCCACAGCAGGTCGTGCAGCGCAGCCATGAGGAGCAGACACCCGATCACCGCTAGGAAGATCATCAGCGGTGGCTGGGAAAGGGCGAAGAGGCACCCGCGCGGCTCGTCCTTCGGCGGCGCGGCCTCGCTCTGTTTCGTGTCCAGCATCTCGCGGCGATGATGACCCAGTGAGGACCCGCCGCGCGATCAACACGCCCGGAATGGGCGGGAGTTCGCCGAATTCCGTGATGTCCGTTTCGCTTCCGTCCGCCCGGTGAACGCTTCCGCGCACGCCGTAGGCGGACTGTGTCGTTTCAATGCCTCATGTGCTTGTCACATACATCCGCCGCCGACCCGCCTGAACAGCGTCGACGGCTGCCCGGCGGAGCCTCATATTCCGTGCTTCTTGAGAATGGCCTCGATGTCGCTGAAGTCCTCACCCGAGCCGGTGGAGCGGGGCGCGGCCGCGGGCTTGGCCGCCGGGCGCGAGGCGGGACCCAGCGACGGCGCCGAGGCGGCGGGGGCGACGGCGTCCCGCCGCTCGCCGCGGGCGGCCGCCCTGCGCTCGGCCCGGGTGGAGCCGCGCCGGCGCTCCACGGCACGCGTGGAGGCGAACAGGGCCCAGGCCGTGCCGAGCACTCCGAAGCCCGCCCAGGCGGTCGGGCTGAACGCCGTGTCGGCGAGCCAGCCCACCACACCCGTCATGACCAGGCCGATCGGCACGAGTGAGTAGGCGGCGATGCGGAGCGCCGACAGGTATCGCTTGCGGTAGGCGGTCACCACGGCGATGCCCAGGCCGGCCGCGGACGCGGCGGAACAGACTGTCTCGGCGATCATCCGGTCCTCCTGGCGGGCTCGGGCGGGCGGGGCGAGAGACACACGCTGCGTCGTGCCCCCTCCATCGTGCACCGCCCGGCCCCTGCGATCCATGCCCAGGCCCGACAATCAGGGGCATCTCGGGGTCCTCTCCGGGTCGACTCCACCCCAGGTACGAGCGGTGATCACAGCCGGCCACCGGCCGCCGCCCACCGTCACGATTGGGTCGCCGGAGTCCGGCCTGGAAGACTGGTCGCCATGAACGACTCCTCCGCGCGCACCGACGCCCCGGTTCTCGACGTCTGGTGCGAACTCCAGTGTCCCGACTGCCGCAGCGCCCTGGACGACCTCCGCGCCCTGCGTGCCCGGTACGGCGACCGGCTGGAGCTGCGGCTGCGGCACTTCCCGCTGGAGAAGCACAAGCACTCCTTCGCCGCCGCGCAGGCCGTCGAGGAGGCTCTGGAGCAGGGGAAGGGCTGGGAGTACGTCGAGGCGGTCCTCGGCCGGGTGGCGGAGCTGGACCGCGGGGGCGAGCCGTTCCTGGTCGAGGTGGCCCGTGAACTGGGCCTGGACGCCGAGGAGTTCGACACCGCGCTGGTCGACGGCCGGCACATCCTGATCGTCGATGCCGACCAGGCCGAGGGGCAGGCCATCGGCGTGACCGGCACCCCGACCTATGTCATCGGCGGTGAGCGCCTCGACGGCGGCAAGAGCCAGGAGGGCCTGCGCGAGCGGGTGGCGGAGATCGCGGACCGGTTGCTGGCCGGACCGTGACCCGTCCTCAGACCAGCTCCTTGTAGAGCGAGTACGACGTGGTGACGTACCCGAGCGACGCGTAGAGCCGCTCGGCGGGGGTGTTGCCCGCGAAGACGTTGAGGCCCAGGGCCTGCTTCCCGGCGGCGATCGACTGGGCCTCCGCCAGCAGCATGAGGGTGCGGCCGTGGCCCCGGCCCCTGCGGTCCTCGTCGACCAGGACGTCGTAGACGAAGGCCGGCTCGCGGGCGAGCGCCAGCCACAGGGTGCCCACCCTGGCTCCCTCGTGCTCCAGCACGCTGATCCGCGTGCCCGGGGTCGACACCCCCTGCGGCAGCCCGGCGGCGTGGTCGCGTTCGGACTTGGCCAGGGCGTCCGCCGCCGGGACACCCCGGTCGATCCAGTCCTGCGCGTAGTCCGCCGTGCCCGCCGCCAGCCACGGGCCGTACTCGGCGTCCGTCATGGGCCGCGCCAGGCTGCCCGCCGGCAGCTCGGGTGCGGTCGTGTCCAGCGGTTTCACCATCCGGCGGTTGCGGTGCAGGTACCCGAGCGTCGTGGCCAGCCGCAGGGCGGCCGCCGCGTCGGCGGGCACGTCGATGCCGATCCGGGCACAGCCCCAGCCGCGCGCCACCTCCTCCGCCGCGAGGGCGGCCACCGTGCCCCGGCCACGACCCCGGTCCGGCTCCTCGACGTGCAGATCGTGGATCACGGCGGCGGAGGGCCCGAACGAGGAGTCGGTGGAAAGGCTCACAGCGCCCACGGGACGGCTGTTCACGCACACCTGGTAGCGGCGGGACAGCGCCCCGTCGGCACCGCGCTGGAGCGGCTCGGTCGGCCGCAGGGTGGTGGTCATCAGAGGTGTTCTACCCGCCTCGGACGCCCACGTCAGCTCATTAAAAGGGGCTCTTACGGATCCAGGTCCTGCCCCGAGCGCTCGTCGAAGATCCGCATCGCCTTGGCGGTCACCGGGCCCGGGGCGCCGGGAAGTGGGCGGTCGTCGACCCGGTGCACGGCCTGCACGTCGCGCAGGGTGGAGGTGAGGAAGACCTCGTCGGCCCGCTCCAGGACGTCCAGGGGCAGGTCGGTCTCCTTGGCGCCGGCCCACTCGACGGTCAGCGCGCGGGTGATGCCGGCCAGGCACCCGGAGGCGACCGGCGGGGTGTGGATCTCGCCGTCGAGGACGACGAAGACATTGGAGCCGGTGCCCTCGCAGAGCTGTCCGACGGTGTTGGCGAACAGCGCCTCGGAGGCGCCGTGTTCGTGCGCGCGGGCCAGGGCCACCACGTTCTCGGCGTACGAGGTGGTCTTCAGGCCGGTGAGCGCGCCGCGCTCGTTGCGCGTCCAGGGGACGGTGACGACGGCGGTGGTGTCGGCACGCCGGCCGGTCTCCCCCACGGCGACCAGAAGGGTGGGGCCGCGGTCACCGCGGTCGGAGCCGAGCGGGCCGTGGCCGCCGGTGTAGGTGATGCGCAGCCTGCCCAGCGCCATCGGGTTGGCCGCCAGCACCGCCTCGCACGCCCGGCGCACCTCGTCGTGGTCCGGGTCGGGCAGGCCGAGGCCCCGGGCCGAGCGGGTCAGCCGGTCCAGATGCCGGGTGAGCGCGAAGGGCCGGCCCCCGGTCGCCTTCACCGTCTCGAAGATGCCGTCCCCCACGGTCAGCCCGTGGTCGAACACGGAGACACGCGCGGACTCGGCGTCCCGCAGGCCGCCGTCCAGCCAGATCTTCACCGCAGACCCCCTTCGTTCACGTCGTACGTGCCCGACGCTACCGCGAGCAGCCGGGCGGCCTTGAGCTCGGTCTCCCGCCATTCACCCTCCGGGTCGGATCCCCAGGTGATCCCGGCCCCGGTGCCGAACCGCAGCTCGCCCGCGTCCCGGTCGATCCAGAAGGTCCGGATGCCCACCGCCAGCTCGCCGACGCCCCGGTCCGCGTCGACCCAGCCGATGCCGCCGCAGTACGGACCGCGCGGCGCGGTCTCCAGATCCTCGATGATCCGCAGGGCGCTGGACTTCGGCGCGCCGGTGACGGATCCGGGCGGGAAGGCCGCGGCCAGCAGCTCGGCCCAGCCGGCCCGCTCGGACAGCTCGCCGCGGACCGTGGAGACCAGGTGGACGAGCCCGGGATGCTTCTCCACGACGCACAGGTCCGGGACGGTCACCGTGCCGGCGGCGCAGACCCGCCCGATGTCGTTGCGGACCAGGTCGACGATCATCACGTTCTCGGCGTAGTCCTTCTCCAGGAGGTCCGCCTCGGTGCGCCCGGTGCCCTTGATGGGCCCGCTCTCCACGGTCCGTCCCGTCCGGCGCAGGAACAGTTCGGGCGAGGCGGTGGCTATCTCCACGCCGTGTTCCGGCAGCCGAATCGTTCCGGCGTACGGCGCCGGGTTGCCGCGGGCCAGCAGTGCGGTCAGGGCGTCGACGTCGGCGTCCGGGGCGACCGGCGCGGACAGCACGCGGCACAGGTTGGCCTGGTACACCTCGCCGGCCGCGATGTGCGAACGGATCCGGCGCACGGCTCTCGTGTACGCCCCGCGGTCCAGGGACGACGTCCAGTCACCGGCGGCCGGACCCCGCCACCGCCCCGGCACCGGCGCGGGCACCTGCTCCTCCCGTACCTCGCCGAAGCGGGCGCAGGTCAGCCGGCCCTCGAAGTCCGCGCAGACGGCCCAGAAACCGGTGGTGTCTAGGGCCGCGGGATCGTCGGTGACATCGAGGAGACCGGTGGCGAGCAGTGCGCCGAACCGGGCGAGAGGAGGGTGATGGAGCACGTCGTCGAGTCTATGGCGGGTGTCGCGGGGGTGACCCGGGCGTGTCGTCAAGAGGGCCCTGACCACGTCGTCCTCCGGGTCGGGCGCAGCACGCTGCGTAAACGCGTTTTTGTGCTCGCCCGGGAATCCGCTAGAGTTCAACACGTCGCCGGGCCGCGAGAGCGGGCCGAAACGACAGGCGGACGTAGCTCAGTTGGTAGAGCGCAACCTTGCCAAGGTTGAGGTCGCGAGTTCGAGCCTCGTCGTCCGCTCGAAGGAATGAGGGGTCTTCCCGATCCCCTACACTCCTGGTGGAGTGGCCGAGAGGCGAGGCAACGGCCTGCAAAGCCGTCTACACGGGTTCAAATCCCGTCTCCACCTCCAAGGACGATTAGCTCAGCGGGAGAGCGCTTCCCTGACACGGAAGAGGTCACTGGTTCAATCCCAGTATCGTCCACTGGATCTTGGTTCTCAGACCCGAGATCTGTCCCGCGCGATTAGCTCAGCGGGAGAGCGCTTCCCTGACACGGAAGAGGTCACTGGTTCAATCCCAGTATCGCGCACGCAGTGCCCGTGATCTTCGGATCGCGGTCCCGAGGACGATTAGCTCAGCGGGAGAGCGCTTCCCTGACACGGAAGAGGTCACTGGTTCAATCCCAGTATCGTCCACACAGCACGAAGCCCCCGGCCGTCCCGTACGGCCGGGGGCTTCTTCGTGGGCTCAGCTGGAGAAGAGCATGTGGGCCCAGCTCTTGTGGCCGTGGTGACCGCCGTGGCCGCCGTAGTGACCCCCGTGGTGCTGCTGCGGCGCGCCCCAGGCCGGCGCGGGCGGCGCCGGGTAGGCCTGCGGGGCCGGCGGGACCGGCTTCGCCCACTGGGCCTCCATCTGGGTCAGCGCCTCCAGCTCGCCGTAGTCGAGGAAGATGCCCCGGCAGCCGCTGCACTGCTCGATCTGGACGCCGTTGCGGTTGTAGGTGTGCATCGGCGCATGACACTTCGGACACTGCATGGTCGGCTCAACTCCTCGCCGGTGAAAAATGCTTCACGTTCTCCCAGGACAGACTCCGTCCGACCCCGGTCGGTTGCACCCTACTTCGGGAAATCGAGGCCCAACCGGGCGGGGGCCGCGACCGGTCGGGCATGACACGGTGCTCATTCCGGGGCCATACGGGCACAAGCGTCGATCAGGGACTGCTCGACCTCGTCGAGGGCGCGGGCCGCGGCGAGCGCCTTCGCCAGGTAGCGGGCGGCGGTCTGGACGGTGAGCGCGCGGGCCGGCACGTCCAGGGCCGGCCAGGGGTCCCCGTCCTCCGGTACGGCCGGACCGCCGGCCGCGCGGTAGGCGGCCAGGAAGCGGGCCCACTCGTCGGGCGGGAGGAGGCCGCAGGCGTACCAGGAGGCGGGGCGGGCCAGGTCCCAGGCCGGGACACCGACCCCCAGGTCGTCGACGTCGATCAGCCGCCACGGGCCGTCCGGCGCCGGGTGCCGGACCAGCTGGCCCAGGTGCAGGTCGCCGTGGCAGAGGGTGCGGCCGCCGGGCATCGGGGCCTCCGCGCGGGCCCAGGCGGGCAGCCCGGACCAGGCACGGAGGACCGGTGCGGCGGCGGGGTGCCCCGGTGCGGCGGCCAGCGCCCGGCGGAGACGGGCCGTCGCGTCGGCGGCCTTGGCGGGACCGCGCATCGGGGGCGTGCCGGGAAGGGGCGGGCTGCGGTGGAGACGGGCGAGCAGGGTGGCGGCGGCTTCCCAGGGGGCGGCGGCCCGAGCGTCCGGGTCCACGGGACGGCCGTACGGCCACAGGGTGACCGGGCGGGTGCCGAGCACGGTCGCCGGGACGGGCGTGAGGGGGGCGAGGAAGACGCCGGGGAGGTGGGCGGCGGTGGCCAGGCGGAGGGCCAGCGCGGCGGGGTCGGTGCCGGGGGCGTGGGCCTTGGCGACGGCTTCGGCGTGCCGGAGGACCGTGGTGTCGGGACGGTCGGCGAGGGTGGTGGTAGGGCAGCGGCAGGGCGTCGTGGCCGGGTGGGCGGCGGCTGTGACCTCGGCGGTCAGCTCCGGTATCACGTCTGCGGTCGTCACGGTTCCCCCGGGGTGTGCGGTTGCTGCGCCGAGCGTATGCCGGTGTTCCGCGGCCGCGTGCGCAGCCGGCCGGGACGAAGGCCCGCTCACCGGGGTTCCGCTCCCCCGCGACTGCGGGGTGCCGCGAAAAGCAATGCCGGCGCAGCTCCCCAGCTGCGCCGGCATTTTTGCCGTCCGCCGCACCCCCGTCCCCACGGGGTTTCATGGGTGGATGTCCCCGCCCGGACCGCTCTTCCGGGCCTGAGGTCGCCGCTCAGCGCCCCAGCATCACTCCCACGGACGACGCCTGTGTGGCCACCGTCTCCCAGCCGTCGAAGACGAGCAGGAGCAGGGCCGCCAGGGGGAGGGCCATCAGCGTCGCCACCAGGGGGTGGCGGCGGCCCTGCCGGCGGGGGCGGGTGGTGTGTGTCCGCTGTGCCGTAAGAGCCATGGTCCCTCTCCTGACCGTTCAGTTGTCGTTGGCAGCGGCGGGTGTCTGACCTCGGGGGACGAGTGCTGCACCCGCCGCTTGACCTCAAATCTAGGCGTGGGCCACCTCGGGGACGTCATGCCCTCGTACCGAATCGCGGGCCTCCGAGAGGATGAGCCGTGACCTGCGGTCTACTCCCCTGGGTGGAGACGAGGTCCTACGCCTCGTCCTGGGCCTCGGGGTCTTCCCGGAGGGGGTGCCCGGTCCTTCCTGGTTTTTCCGAGCTGTCCTCACGGGGTACGGGCTGCTCGACGAGGGCCAGGACCCGGGTCGCCATGAATCGGGCCGTACGGACAACACTGCCGTTTCGCGTGACTTCGCTCACTTCCACCACCCCTCGTCGGACCGCCGTCTCCACCCGGCGCCCCGCCCTGCTGGCCACCACCTCGTACGTGCGGGTCGTGTCCCCGGCGTCGACGACTATCTCCACCCGATCACCCTTCACAGCATCAATCCCCCTTCTGTGACGGCTTGTTGGAGCAGGCAGGTGGTCAAAGGCGCCCATTACGGCGCCTTCCTGACCACTCCTCAAGTCTCGCACCCGGCACTGACAATCCGTCGGGCCGAGAGGGCGCGGCCTCTGCGCGCGGGCGGCCGTGGAAACGTAAGCTGTGCCACGTCACACGGACCGGGCAGCGGGGATGAACATGGCGATGATGCGCCTGAGGCGCGAGGACCCGCGCGTCGTCGGCTCGTTCAGGCTTCACCGAAGGCTCGGCGCCGGCGGGATGGGCGTGGTCTACCTGGGCTCCGACAAGAAGGGGCAGCGGGTCGCGCTGAAGGTCATCCGGCCCGATCTGGCGGAGGACCAGGAGTTCCGGTCGCGGTTCGCCCGTGAGGTCTCCGCGGCCCGGCGGATCCGGGGCGGTTGCACGGCACGGCTGGTCGCCGCGGATCTGGACGCCGAGCGGCCCTGGTTCGCCACCCAGTACGTGCCCGGTCCCTCGCTGCACGACAAGGTCGCCGACGACGGCCCGCTGGGCGCGGCGGACGCGGCGGCGGTCGGGGCGGCGCTCTCCGAGGGCCTGGTCGCCGTGCACGAGGCGGGCGTCGTCCACCGGGATCTCAAGCCGTCCAACATCCTGCTGTCCCCGAAGGGACCGCGGATCATCGACTTCGGCATCGCCTGGGCCACCGGCGCGTCCACGCTCACCCATGTCGGTACCGCGGTGGGCTCCCCCGGGTTCCTCGCTCCCGAGCAGGTCCGCGGGGCGGCCGTCACCCCGGCCACCGACGTGTTCTCGCTCGGGGCCACCCTGGCGTACGCGTCGACCGGCGACTCACCCTTCGGGCACGGCAGTTCCGAGGTGATGCTCTACCGCGTGGTGCACGAGGAGCCGCAGCTGTACGGGGTGCCGGACGCGCTGGCGCCGCTGGTGCGGGCCTGTCTGGCGAAGGACCCGGAGGACCGGCCGAGCACGCTGCAGCTGTCGCTCCGGCTGAAGGAGATCGCCGCGCGCGAGGCGCAGGGCCTGCCCGACGTACGGCCGCCGGCGCCGCGTGCCGCGGAAGCCGACCGGCCCACCGGCCGGCTCGCCGAGACCTACCCGGAGTCGCAGCGCATCCAGCGGCGGCCGCCGCACTCCTCGCCGGGCACACCGGTGCGGGGCAACCCGCCCTCGCGCGGCGGCGGCAGCGGTCCGCGGGCGAACGGCGCGGTGCCGTCCCGGCCGGGTGGAGCGCGCTCCATGCCCGCTCCCCGCGGCAACGGCACCCGGCCCGGAAACACCAACGGGCAGCGTCCCGGGCCGCGCAGCGGGACGGGGCGTCCCGGGCCGCGCCCCACGGGTACCGGACGGCGTCCGGCCAACCCTCGGCTGCTGCGGCAGCGGCTGTTCGTGTTCGTCGTGGTGACGCTGCTGGTGGCACTGGGGATCGCGCTGGCCCAGGGGTGTTCCGGCCCGGCGCACGGGATGGGCGTACCCGGTGGGGCCGTCTCCGCCAAGCCTGCTGCCCTCAGGGAGTGAAGGAAGGCCGCCGGTCCCAGGAAGCAGTCCCCCCGGGAGTGACAGGCCTTACGCCTGCGGCCGGCCGGCGGTCACCGCGTAGAAGGCGACCGCCGCCGCCGCGCCGACGTTGAGGGAGTCGACGCCGTGGGACATCGGGATGCGGACCCATTCGTCGGCGGCGACCAGGGCCTGGGTGGACAGGCCGTCGCCCTCCGCGCCGAGCATCAGGGCCACCCGTTCCATCCGGTGCGGCGCTGCCTCGTCGAGGCTGCGGGCCTTCTCGTCCGGGGTGAGGGCGAGCAGCGTGAACCCGGCCTCGCGGACCGAGTCGAGTCCCTTGGGCCAGGTGTCGAGGCGGGCGTACGGCACGGAGAAGACCGCGCCCATCGAGACCTTCACGCTGCGGCGGTAGAGGGGGTCGGCGCAGTCCGGGGAGAGCAGCACCGCGTCCATGCCGAGGGCCGCCGCCGAGCGGAAGATCGCACCGATGTTGGTGTGGTCGTTGACCGACTCCATGACGACGACCCGGCGTGTGGTGTGCAGCAGGTCGGCCGCCGTCGGCAGCGGCTTGCGCTGCATGGAGGCGAGCGCGCCGCGGTGCACGTGGTATCCGGTGACCTTCTCGGCGAGCTCCGGGCTGACCGCGTAGACGGGGGCCGGGAGTTCGTCGATGACATCGCGCATGACGTCGACCCACTTGGCGGACAGCAGCATCGAACGCATCTCGTAGCCCGCGTCCTTCGCCCTGCGGATGACCTTCTCACCCTCGGCGATGAACAGCCCCTCGGCCGGTTCGCGCTTGCGGCGCAACTCGACGTCGGTCAGGCCCGTGTAGTCACGCAGGCGCGGGTCGTCGGGATCCTCGACGGTGATGAGATCGGCCACAGGGTGATACTGCCTTGTCCTGGGTGTGGTGCCAACGGGCTGGAACGGGTTGTGTTACCGGGGGTTACGCCGGTGCCTCTCCCGCGGACGGGTGCGGGCCGACGTTCACGACGTCGCCGACGACGATGACCGCCGGGGGCTTGACGTCCTCCGCGCGGACGACCCCCGCCACCGTGGCGAGGGTCGCGTCGACGCGGCGCTGGGCGGCCGTGGTGCCCTCCTGGACCAGGGCGACCGGGGTGTCCGGGGACTTGCCGTGGGCCACCAGGGTCGCCGCGATCTGCCCGATCTTGTCGACGCCCATCAGGATCACCAGGGTCCCGGTGAGCCTGGCCAGGGACGGCCAGTCGGCGAGCGAGCGCTCGTCGTCCGGCGCCACATGGCCGCTGACCACGGTGAACTCGTGCGCGACGCCCCGGTGCGTGACCGGGATGCCGGCCGCGCCGGGCACCGAGATCGAGCTGGAGATGCCGGGCACGACCGTGCAGGGGATCCCGGCCTCGGCGAGCGCCTGGACCTCCTCCATGCCCCGGCCGAAGACATAGGGGTCGCCGCCCTTGAGCCGTACGACCGACCTGCCCTGCTTGGCGTGCTCGATCAGGGCGTTGTTGATGGCCTCCTGGGCCATGTAGCGGCCGTACGGGATCTTCGCCGCGTCGATCACCTCGACGTGCGGCGGGAGTTCGTCGAGCAGGTCGCGGGGGCCGAGGCGGTCGGCGATCACCACGTCGGCCTCGGCGAGCAGGCGGCGGCCGCGCACCGTGATCAGGTCGGGGTCGCCCGGGCCGCCGCCCACCAGGGCGACGCCCGCGGTTCGGGTGCGGTGGTGCGGGGCGACGAGGGTGCCGTCACGCAGACCTTCGACGACCGCGTCCCGGATGGCGGCGGTGTGGCGGGGGTCGCGGCCTCGCGCGTCGGTGGTGAGCACGGCGACCGTGACGCCTTCGCTGTGGCCGGTGGCGGGGGTCCAGGCGGTGGCCTGGTCGGCGTCGTCGGAACGGACGCACCACACGCGGTGGCGCTCCGCTTCGGCGGAGGCGGCGGTGTTGGCGGCGGGGTCGCTGGTGGCGATGAGGGCGTACCAGGCGTCGGCGAGGTCGCCGTCCTGGTAGGGCCGCCTGGACCAGGTGATCTCACCGGCGTCGGCCATCGCTTCGACGGACGGGGTGGCCGCGGGGGACACGACGGTGATGCGGGCACCGGCCGCGATGAGCGCGGGAAGGCGGCGCTGGGCGACCTGGCCGGCGCCGAGCACGACCACCTTGCGGCCGGTGAGGCGAAGGCCTACGGGGTAGGCGGGGTGTTCGGCCATGAGGGTGCGACTCCCTGGTGTGGCGGCGGTGCGATGCCCTGACGTGCAGATTTTACGGGGCGCGAGGCATGGACGGACCAGGTGTCCGGTGGCTGGGCCGCACGGCCGAGTACGCGGCTGTGGGTGGTGGTGGGGTGGGGCGGAGGCCCGCCCCTGCGCCAGGCACCCGCCCCCCCCCCACCACCCCACCCCCCCACCCCAACCCCCAGCGCCTCCCGCGCGCCA
>NZ_JBHZAN010000019.1:74697-212246 GCF_042754285.1 Streptomyces sp. NPDC059224 | reverse complement strand
CGGTCCATCCTTCCGGATGGACCGCCCGCTCCGCTGTGCGGCGGCTCAGACCTTCAGCGTCCTGATCGACGTCGGCGCGTGGCCGGGCTCGGTCGCGATCTCCTCGAACTCCACGACGTTGCCGATGTCGTTGGTCGTCGACATCGAGATGTTGGTGACCCGCTCCAGGATCGCCTCCACCACCACCGGCACCCGGTGCTCCTGCGCCAGCTTCCTGGCCTGCTCGAAGGCCGCGCCCAGCTCGTTCGGGTCGGTCACCCGGATCGCCTTGCAGCCCAGGCCCTCGGCGACCTTCACATGGTCGACGCCGTACACGCCCAGCTCGGGCGAGTTGATGTTCTCGAACTCCAGGCTGACCTGGAAGTCGATGTCGAACGCCCGCTGCGCCTGCCGGATCAGGCCCAGGTATGAGTTGTTGACGAGGACGTGCACGTACGGGATCTTGTGCTGCGCGCCGACCGCCAGCTCCTCCAGCATGAACTGGAAGTCGTAGTCGCCGGAGAGGGCGACCACGGAGGCCTCGGGGTCGGCCCTGGCCACGCCCAGCGCGGCCGGGACCGTCCAGCCGAGGGGTCCCGCCTGGCCGCAGTTGATCCAGTGCCGCGGCCTGAAGACGTGCAGCATCTGGGCGCCGGCGATCTGCGAGAGGCCGATCGTGGAGACGTACCGGGTCTCCGGACCGAACGCCTTGTTCATCTCCTCGTAGACGCGCTGCGGCTTGATCGGGATGTCGTCGAAGTGGGTACGGCGCTGGAGGGTCGCCTTCTTCTCCTGGGCCGCGGCGGCCCACTCGCCGCGGTCGGGGAGGCTGCCCGCCGCCTTCAGCTCCCGCGCCACCTCCACGAAGAGCTTCAGCGCCGCCCCGGCGTCGGAGGCGATGCCGTAGTCGGGGGCGAAGATCCTGCCGATCTGGGTGGGCTCGATGTCGACGTGCACGAACGTGCGGCCGGCCGTGTAGACGTCCAGCCTGCCGGTGTGGCGGTTGGCCCAGCGGTTGCCGATGCCGAGGACGAAGTCGGACTCCAGGAAGGTCGCGTTGCCGTAGCGGTGGGAGGTCTGCAGGCCCACCATGCCGGCGTTCAGTTCGTGGT
Source organism: Streptomyces sp. NPDC059224 (assembly GCF_042754285.1). Classification (NCBI taxonomy): domain Bacteria; kingdom Bacillati; phylum Actinomycetota; class Actinomycetes; order Kitasatosporales; family Streptomycetaceae; genus Streptomyces; species Streptomyces sp. NPDC059224. The sequence goes on along the minus strand of NZ_JBHZAN010000019.1, from coordinate 211,155 downwards.
CGTCGGGGAGCACGCCCCAGCCCATGAGCGTGGGGACCACCGGGGTTCCGGTCAACTCCGCGAATTCCACCAGCAGTCCGGCGGCGTCCGCGTTGATGACTCCGCCGCCCGCGACGATCAGCGGCCGCTCGGACGCGTTCAGCAGGCCGATCGCCTTCTCGGCCTGGGCGCGGGTCGCGGCCGGCCGGTAGACCGGGAGCGGCTCGTAGGTCTCCGGGTCGAACTCGATCTCGGTGAGCTGGACGTCGATCGGCAGGTCGATCAGGACCGGGCCGGGGCGGCCGGAGCGCATCAGGTGGAAGGCCTGCTGGAAGACGCCGGGGACCTGGGCCGCCTCCAGTACGGTGACCGCCATCTTCGTCACCGGCCGCGCGATCGAGGCGATGTCGACGGCCTGGAAGTCCTCCTTGTGGATCACCGCGGTCGGGGCCTGGCCGGTGATGCAGAGGATCGGGACGGAGTCGCCGGTGGCCGAGTACAGCCCGGTGATCATGTCCGTGCCGGCCGGACCGGACGTACCGATGCAGACGCCGATGTTGCCGGGGCGGGTCCGGGTGTACCCCTCGGCCATGTGCGAGGCGCCCTCGACATGGCGGGCAAGGGTGTGGTCGATGCCTCCAGAGGCCTTGAGCGCCGCGTAGAACGGGTTGATCGCCGCGCCCGGCACCCCGAACGCGGCGCTGACGCCTTCGCGCTTGAGGATCTCGACTGCCGCGCGGGCAGAGGTCATTCGAGCCATGGAGTACTCCTGCTTCGGCTGTCGGATGCCTGCTCCCGTCGCGCCCCGCGGTGAGCATAATTCCGCATTACGGAAACTAAATTCTACTATCTGAAATCAATGTAGGGGTGGCGACGAACCTCGTCAAGGGACGGACAACCGCGCCCCGGCGGGAGCACCATGGGACGGCCGAACCGACGCGACGCCTGGGGTGGGGCCATGTCCGAGAGCGTGCCGCTGCGCTGTCCGGCCTGCCGGCGCGAGCACCGCTACACCGCGCCGTCCTACCCCTGCGCCTGCGGTGCCCCGGTCACCCCGTCCCTCGACGGCAGGACCGCGCCGGTGCCGGTCGCGCACCGGGCCTGGGACGAGGAGTGGGTGACGGTGAGCTGCGGCTCCTGCGGCCGCCGGGACCAGTGGCCGCAGCCCGAGCTGGGCTGCGGCTGCGGGGCGGTACTGCGCGTGCCGATCGCCGGGACCGAGTCCGCGCCCGCGCCGGCCCCGGAGCCGCGGTCACCCTTCCGGCCGGTCACGATCCGGACCGCCCGGGACGCGGTCACCGCCGCCGCGCTCTACCTGCGCTGGCTCGGCTACCCGGACATACGCCGTGCCGACCAGCGGCCGCCCTCCGGCGTCGGTCTGGCCGCGCGCGGCCTGGTCGCCCAGGTGGACCCGACCGTGCGGCCGGCCTCGCTGCGGGACGTGGAGTGCCTGTGGCTGGCGGCGATGACGGAGGACTCGCGCTGTGTCTACTTCTCCCTCGCGGGATACGCCGAGGACGCCCGTGACCGGGCCGACACGCTGGGGATACCGCTGTTCGTCCTGGACCTCACGGGGACACCGCAGCCGGTCAACGAACTCGCCGCCGGCCTGAACGCGTCGGGCGCCGGCTGAGACCCCTGGTCCCGGCCGGCGCCCGGCGCACGACGGGGCTCAGCCCGCGTACGCCGCCCTCAGCTCGATCTTCCGCACCTTCCCCGACACCGTCATCGGGAAGCTCTCCATGATCTGGATCCGGCTCGGCGCCTTGTAGTGGGCCAAGCGGCCCGCGCAGAAGGCGCGCAGGTCCTCCAGGGTCGGCGGGTCGGCCGGGTCGTGCGGGATGACGCAGGCCAGGACCTCCTCGCCGTAGCGCTCGTGCGGCACCCCGACCACCTGGACGTCACGGACCTTGGGGTGGGCGTAGAGGAACTCCTCGATCTCACGCGGGTAGATGTTCTCGCCGCCCCGGATGATCATGTCCTTGATCCGGCCCACGATCTCGACGTACCCGTCGTCACGCATCACCGCCAGGTCGCCGGTGTGCATCCAGCGCCCGGGGTCGACGGCCTCGGCGGTCTTCTCGGGCTCGTTCCAGTAGCCGAGCATCACGCTGTAGCCCCGGGTGCACAACTCGCCCGCCGTGCCCCGGGGCCGGGTGACCCCGGTGGCCGGGTCGACGATCTTGACCTCCAGGTGCGGCAGCACCCGGCCGACCGTGCCCGTGCGGTGTTCCAGGTCGTCCTCGATCCGGGTCTGGAGCGAGACCGGGGACGTCTCCGTCATCCCGTAGCAGATGGAGACCTCCGCCATGTGCATCTCGGCGACCACCCGCTTCATCACCTCCACCGGGCAGGGCGAGCCCGCCATGATGCCGGTGCGCAGCGTGGAGAGGTCGTAGGAGGCGAAGTCGGGCAGGTTCAACTCCGCGATGAACATGGTCGGTACGCCGTAGAGCGAGGTGCAGCGCTCCCGCCGGACCGCCTCCAGGGTGGCCTTCGGCTCGAAGGACGGGGCCGGGATCACGATGCAGGCCCCGTGCGAGGTGGCGGCCAGGTTGCCCATCACCATGCCGAAGCAGTGGTAGAAGGGCACCGGGACGCAGATCCGGTCCTGCTCGGTGTAGGTGACCAGCTCCCCCACGAAGTAGCCGTTGTTCAGGATGTTGTGGTGGGAGAGGGTGGCGCCTTTCGGGAAGCCGGTGGTCCCCGAGGTGTACTGGATGTTGATGGGGTCGTCGCAGGACAGTTCCGCTGCCCTGGCGGCCAGTTCGGCACCCCGCTCGGCCGATCCCCGGGCGACCAGCGCGTCCCAGCTCGGATCCCCGATGTACACGGTCTCCCGCAGCTGCGGGCACCTGCCCCGCACCTCCTCCACCATCGCCCGGTAGTCGCTGCCCTTGTGGCCGAGGGAGGCGAACAGCAGCGAGATCCCCGCCTGGTTGAGGACGTACTCGACCTCGTGGGTGCGGTAGGCCGGGTTGATGTTGACCATGATCGCGCCGATGCGGGCGGTGGCGTACTGCACCAGCATCCACTCGGCGCAGTTGACCGCCCAGATGCCCACCCGGTCGCCCTTGGCGACGCCGCTCGCCAGCAGTGCGCACGCCAGCTCGTCGACGTCGGCGCCGAATCGGCGGTAGGTCCAGCGGCGCCCGGACGGGACGTCGACGAGCGCATCGTGGTCCGGCCAGGCCGCGACGGCCCGGTCGAGGTTGGCGCCGATGGTGTCGCCGAGCAGCACGGTCCCGCTCGTGCCGTGGGTGTACGAGATGCTCACCGGAAGTCCTCCTCGCGGTACTCGTCCGGCGCCCCGGCGGCGGTGGCCTCGCGCAGCTCGATCCGGCGGATCTTGCCGGAGACGGTCTTGGGCAGCGCCCCGAACTCCAGCCTGCGGACCCGCTTGTAGGGTGCCAGGACCTGACGGGAGTGCTCGAACAGCATCTTCGCGGTGCCCGGGCCCGGCTCCCAGCCCGCCGCCAGCACGACGTACGCCTTGGGCACCGCGAGCCGCAGCTCGTCCGGCGCCGGGACGACGGCCGCCTCGGCCACGGCCTCGTGCTCCAGGAGCGCGCTCTCCAGCTCGAACGGGCTGATCTTGTAGTCGGACGCCTTGAACACGTCGTCCGCGCGGCCCACGTAGGTGATGTAGCCGTCCTCGTCCCGGGAGCCGATGTCACCGGTGCGGTAGTAGCCGCCGGCCATCGCCTCCGCGGTACGGTCCGCGTCCCCGTGGTATCCGGTCATCAGGCCTACCGGCCGCGCCGCCAGGTCGAGGGCGATCTCGCCCTCCGCCGCCCCGGGTGCGCCCGACACCGGATCGAGCAGTTCGACGCGGTAGCCCGGACTCGGACGGCCCATCGAGCCGGTCTTCAGCGGCTGTCCGGGGCTGTTGGAGACCTGGACGGCCGTCTCGGTCTGGCCGAACCCGTCCCGGACGGTGGTGTTCCAGGCCCGCCGGACCTGCTCGATCACCTCGGGGTTGAGCGGCTCGCCGGCCGCCACCACCTCACGGGGCGGGGTACCCAGCTGGGTCAGGTCGGCCTGGATCAGCATCCGCCACACCGTCGGCGGAGCGCAGAAGGAGGTGATCCCGTGCCGGTCCATCTCGGCCATCAGCCGGCCCGCGTCGAACCGGCTGTAGTTGTGGATGAAGACGGTCGCCTCCGCGTTCCACGGCGCGAACAGGTTCGACCAGGCGTGCTTGGCCCAGCCCGGCGAGGAGATGTTCAGGTGGACGTCGCCGGGCCTGAGGCCGATCCAGTACATGGTGGCCAGGTGCCCGATGGGGTACGAGGTGTGGGTGTGCTCGACCAGCTTGGGCCGGGCGGTGGTGCCCGAGGTGAAGTAGAGCATCAGCGGGTCGTCGGCGAGCGTCGGCCCGTCCGGCAGGAACCCGGCGTCCGCCGCGTAGGCGTCCTCGTACGCCTCCCAGCCCTCGGCCATCCCGCCCACCGCGATCCGGGTGTACGTCCCCGCGACCTCCGCGAACTTGACGGCGTCCCCGGCGCGCGCGATCACGTGCTTCACCCGGCCCCGGTCGACGCGGTCGCACAGGTCGGCCGGGCCGAGCAGCGGGGTCGCCGGGATGACGACGGCGCGCAGCTTCATCGCGGCCAGCGCGGTCTCCCACAGCTCGGCCTGGTTGCCGAGCATGACGAGGATGCGGTCCTCCGGCTCGACGCCCCGCGCCCGCAGATGGTTGGCGACCCGGTCGGAGCGCTCGGACAACTCGGCGAAGGACAGCTTCGTCTCGGTGCCGTCCTCCTCGACGATGTGCAGGGCGGTGCGGTCGTTGCCCTCGGCGATGACGTCGAACCAGTCGAGCGCCCAGTTGAAGTGGTCGGGACGCGGCCACACGAACCCCTCGTAGGCGGCGGCATAGTCCGTACGGTGTTCCAGCAGGAAGTCCCGCGCCCTGCGGAAGTCCTCCGTCGCACTCGTCATTCGCGTCTCCTTCGGTACCGGACCATTGCCGGGCGGCTCTCTGGCATCGTGTAATCCGTGATGCAGGTCTCACTACCCCCGTACGGGGGTGTGAACAGCACGGGGCCGGGGTCGAAGGGCAGGACAGGTGGCAGCAGAGGTCGCCGGGGCGGTGGAGATTCGCGGTGCGCTGGCCAGACTCCGGCGCGCCACCGGGCTCCCGGTCGCCTTCGGCGGTCTGGTCGACGCCGACCGGCCACAGGTCCGGATCAGCGAGCTGAGCGGCGCCAACACGGCCGCTCTGCGCTCGCTCGCGGTCACCTCCGGCAACGGCCTGGGCGGCAGGGCCGTCATGCTGGCCCGCCCGTGCGCGGTCACCGACTACTCGCTCTCGAGGCAGATCAGCCACGAGTACGACATCCCGGTGGCGGCCGAGGGCATCCGCTCGGTCCTCGCGGTGCCCGTGGTCGTACGGCGCCGGGTGCGGGGTGTGCTCTACGGCGCGCTGCGCACCGCCGAGCCGCTGGGCGACCGCACGCTGGGCGCGGCGGTGGCGGCGGCGCGGGACGTGGAGCAGGCCCTGGTCGTACGGGACGAGGCACGCGGCCTGCTGGTGGCGGCGCGGCCGGAGCCCGCCGCCGCACCGGATCCGGGGGCCGCCTGGGAGCAGGTGCGGGAGGCGCATGCGGCGCTGCGGGCGCTTGCCCCGCGGATCTCCGACCCCGCTCTGCGCGCCGAACTGCTGGCCGCCTGCGGGCTGCTGGCCGCCCCGGCGCCCGCGGCCGCAAGGGTGCTGGCGCCCCGGGAGCTGGATGTGCTGGCCTGGGTGGCGGCCGGCGCCACCAACGCGATGGTGGCCGAGCGGCTCGGACTGCGGCCCGAGACGGTCAAGGCGTATCTGCGCTCGGCGATGCGGAAACTGGGCGCGCACACCCGGGGGGAGGCGGTGTCGGCGGCTCGTCGGGCGGGGTTGTTGCCGTAGCAGAGGGAACCCGATCCATTCATGCATGCGTGCTTTGAATTACCTGATGCAAGGCCGCTGTTATTTCCCTCACCATGCCGTTCGACCGGATTTCAGGGTTCGTTGCCTAGAATTTGGCCCGAACACGACACACGAGGGGAGCGGTGACCGTGCGACGGGACTTCCAGGAGCCTGCCCGATGCCGCCCCGACCTGCTCATCGGCCGGGCGGAGCTGCTGTCGGCCGCCCGTGAACAGCTCGCCTCGGGCGGCAGTGTGCTCCTGCACGGGCCGGCCGGAATAGGGAAATCGACCGTCCTGCGGGCTTTGGAGACCGAATACTCCGGCGCCGCCCGCACCGTGTTGCGCTGCTCGGCCACCGAGTCCGAATCCCATCTTCCGTTCCTGGCCCTCGCCGACCTCTTCGGACTGGTCCTCGACGAGGTCGCGCCCCGGCTGCCCGGCGCCCAGCGCACCGCCCTGGAGTCGGCGCTCACCGGCCGCGGCGAGTCCACCCTCCAGCGCGACGGCCTCGCCCTGCGCCTCGCGGTGCTCTCCGCGCTGCGCGCGCTGGCCGCCGAGGGCCCCGTACTGATCGTCGCGGACGACCTCCAGTGGCTGGATCCGGCCAGTGCCGAACTCCTCGGCTTCGCCGCCCGCCGCCTCGGCGGCACCCCGGTCCAACTGCTGTGCGCGGTCCGCACGGAGGGCCAGGAGTACGACCGTCACCTACGCGCGTCGCCCCCGGACACGGTCGCCGTCCGCCTCGGTCCGCTCACCCGCGCGCAGGTCGCCGACCTCCTCGACCACCGCGGCCACGCCGCGCTCCCCCGGGCCGCCGTCCGGGAGATCCACCGCACCAGCGGCGGCAACCCGCTGTTCGCGCTGGAGCTCGGCCGCGCCCTCGCCGAGAACCCCACCCCGCCCCGGCCCGGCGAACCGCTGCCGGTGCCGACCTCGCTGCGCGCCCTGGTCCTGACCCGGCTGGACATGCTCTCGGTGGAGGCCCGCCGCACCCTCCTGGTGGCCAGCGCCGGCGCCCGGCCCACGCACGCCCTGCTGCACGCGGCCGGCCGGGAGAACGCCGAGGCCGAATGTGCCCAGGCGGCCGAACTCGGACTGCTGGCCACCGAACCGGAGGGCCCGGCCGTACGCTTCGCGCACCCCCTCATCTCCGCCGCGCTGTACGCCGAGGCGCCCGCCCAGGAGCGGCGGGCCGCGCACGCGGCGCTGTCCACCGCGGCCTCCGACCCGATCGAGCGGGCCCGGCACCTGGCCCTGGCCGCCACCGGCACCGACCCGGAGGTGGCCGCCCGACTCGCCGAGGCCGCCTCCCAGGCCCGCGACCGGGGCGCGCCCTCGGTGGCCGCGCAGCTCGGCCTGCTCGCCGCCCGGCACACCCCCGGTGACAACAGACCCGGCCCGGACGAGCGCCGGCTGCGGGCCGCCGAGGACGCGATCAGCGCCGGCGAGGTGGACCTCGCCCAGGACATCGCCCGCGAGGTGCTCACCCGGGCGACCCGGCCCGTCGACCGGGTACGGGCCTGGATCCTGGTGATCGACTCCGCCGGCCACACCATGACCGAGGTCGACGCGGCCTTCCCGCACGCCCTCGCCGACGCCGGCGACGACCCCCGGCTGCTCGGCAAGGTCCACTACCAGCTGGCCTGGCGTGCCCTGATCGTCGAGGGCGACTTCACCGAGGCCCGGCGGGCGGCCGCGCACTCCGCCGAACTGGCGGCGCGCGGCGAGGACCGCCGCACCGAGCTGCTCGCGCTCTCCCTCCAGGCCCAGGTCGAGACCCTGATGGGCCATCCGGGGGCACCGGCCACCATCAAGCGCGCACTGCGGGAGCCTCAGGACCCCGGTGTGTCGTGCCATCACAACGGGGCCGGCAGCGCCCGATTCCGCTGGCTGGTGATGGGCGACCAGCTGGCCGAGGCGCGGGCCACGGTCACCGCGCTGCTGCGGGAGGTCCGGCGGCGCGGCCAGGTGGAGAGCGAGGTGCACTTCCTGCGCGGGCTCGCCGAGACCGAACTGCGCTCCGGGCACTGCGGCCGGGCGCTCGACCTGGCCCGCGAGGGCCTGCACCTGGCCCACGACAGCGGGATCGGCGAGACCGCCTCCGCCATGCTCACCTCACTGGCCGAGTCCTCCGGCGGTGACGTGGACCGGGGGCTCGCGCTGGCCCGGGAGGCGGTGGACCACGCCGAGCAGGACGGCGACACCATGTACCTGTCCCGGGCTCTCGGCGCCCTCGGGTACGCCCAGTTGGTGGCGGGCGATCCCGCGGGCACCGTGCGCTCGCTGCGCCGGGTGCGGGAGCTGGAGCAGAGCCTCGGCATCACCGACCCGGCCCGCGGCCGCTGGCAGGGCGACCTGGCCGAGGCGCTGGTCCGGGTGGGTGAGACGGCCGAGGCGCAGGACGTCATCGACGTCACCCGGGAGCACGCGCTCAGGCTCGGCCGGGAGAGTGTCCTCGCCGCGCTCGACCGGGCCGAGGCGCTGGTCCGGGCGGCCCACGGGGAGCACGAGGCGGCCGTCGCCCAGCTGACCTCGGCTCAGGACCGGTTCGCCAAACTGGGCTACGGCCTGGAGGAAGCCCGCGCCGCGTTCGCCCTGGCCTCGCTGCGCGAGCGGCGCTCCCCCACGGCCTACGACGAGGCCACCCGGCTGTTCCGCCGGTGCCGGGCGCTGCCGTGGCTGCGCCAGGTGGACGAGGCCGTGTCGGCCCCGGAGCCGCCGGTCGAGGCGCCCGCCGCGCTCGACGCCCTGGACGGGCTGGCCGCGATGGAGCGTCAGGTCGCCGCGTTGGTCATGGAGGGCGCCACCAACCGGGAGATCGCCGCCCGGCTGTTCATCAGCGTCAAGACGGTGGAGGCGACCCTGACCCGGGTCTACCGCAAGCTGGGCATACGATCGCGGGTGGACATAGTCCGTTTGGCCGCGGGGCGGCGCGCGAAGTGAGAGCGCTCCCGGTTAACTGAGGCGGACCGAGGGTTTTCCCTCCCCCATCCCCCTAGGGGGTTCCCTCATTGGGAGGGTGGGGTTCCGCGCTCTAGCTTATGGATGTGCCGCTCGCCCGGGCATACGGGGGCCGGTCCCGCGACCCCCGTGCACCCCCCACGCCCGCGCGACCCCCCACCGGCAACCCCCACTGAGGAGACTCATGTTCGGGCTCAACCGCGCCAGACAGACCGCCGCCCTCGTGGTGGCGACGGCTGCCGCCGCAGCGACCGTGCTGATCGCGTCCCCCACCGCGTCAGCCGCCCCCCAGCCGATCGTCGGCGGCACGACGACCACGACCACGGCGTACCCGTTCATGATGCAGATCACGGACGCGTCGGGCAGCCAGTTCTGCGGCGGCACCCTGGTGTCGGCCACCAAGGTGGTGACCGCGGCGCACTGCATGGAGGGCGAGACCACCAGCAGCGTCCGCGTGGTCGGCGGCCGGACGAACCTGGACGGCACCAACGGCACGGTGAGCCGGGTCAGCAAGATCTGGATCAACCCGGACTACACGGATGCCACCAACGGCGACGACGTGTCGGTCCTCACCCTCTCGACGGCGATGTCGTACACCCCGGCGTCGTACGTCAGCTCCTCCCAGACCGGCCTGTACGCGGCCGGCACCACGGCCCGCATCCTCGGCTGGGGCACCACCTCGGAGAACGGCAGCTCCTCCAACCAGCTGCGGACCACGACCGTCCCGATCGTGTCCGACTCCAGCTGCAAGAGCTCCTACGGTTCGGACTTCGTCCAGACCGACATGGTTTGCGCCGGATACACGTCCGGTGGCGTAGACACCTGCCAGGGCGACAGCGGCGGTCCCCTGCTCATCGGGGGCGTCCTGGCAGGGATCACTTCCTGGGGAGAGGGGTGCGCGGAGGCCGGTTACCCGGGTGTCTACACCCGGCTGACCACCTTCTCGGACCTGGTGACCGCGCAGGTCAACTCGTAACCGGAGGCTTCCCGGGCATCGCCCGGGTGAGTGACCGGGGGGCGTTGCGGGCTACCACGAGCAGCCCGCAGCGCCCCCTATCCATGTCCCGCCCGCGTTCGGCCGGTCTCCGGACGCCACGTTCTCAGGCCGCCCCGTTCGAACGGTCACCGGCCGGCCGCGGGCAGGACGGTCCCGAACCGGATGTCGTACGACGCACCCGGGTACAAGGTGGCCAGCATCCGCTCGCCCTCCGCCAGCACGGCCGCCCGCCGGCCCCGGCTCAGCCGGCCGAACGACTCGACGACCAGGGTGTCGTCCACCGTCTTCCACACGCCCGCCACGAAGCCGTCGACGAGCAGGGTGCGGTGCGGCTGACTGCCCTGCCACAGGCGGCCCCGGTGCTCGGGCGGGATGACCCGGGTGCGGTCGGCGTGCGAGAGGAGCAGGTTGTCGTACTCGGGGAGGAAGCGCGGCGGGGCCGGGGTCCCGGGGTCGGGGCGGGGTGCGTCGGGCAGGTCGAAGAGTTCGGCGCCGTGCTCGTCCCGGAAGGCGACGAGGCGGGGCCGGAGCCGCTCGAAGACCTCACGCAGCCGGGTGAGTCCGGCCCAGGTCTGCATGTCCTTGACGGAGGCGGGGCCGAAGGCGGCGAGATAGCGGAGCACGGTCTCGTCCGGCGCCGGGGCCGGGGCCGGGGCGGCGGGGCGTCCCAGCCAGTGCTCGGCGGTGGTCAGGGCGACCCGCCCGGACCGGCCCCACAGACCGCGCGGCGGAACCTGGACGAGGGGCAGGGTGCAGCGGGCGGCGAGGGCCAGGGACTGCGGGTCGGCGTCGGGCCATTCCGCGAGGAGGGCCTGGCGCAGCTCGGCCATGGTGCGCGGCTCGGCCTCGACAAGGTCGCGGGCGAGTGCGGCAAGCCGGTCGAGGTCGACGCCCGCGAGGCCCTTGCGGAAGGCGGTCAGCTCACGGGTGCGGGCGGGCTGGACGAGCGGGCGCAGGGTGCGGGCGTCGTCGGCGGTGTGGGTGTGGATGGTCGACCGCAGGGTGACGATGCGGACGACCTCACGGTCCGCCATCAGCCGTGAGAGCCGCTCGGGGTCGAAGCCGTCGAGGCGGGCGGCGAGGGCATGGTACGGCGGCTTCACGTTCTGCGCCTGGAGGCCGACGAGGTGCGCCACGGCGTCCTCGACCGTGCAGGACGACCGGCGCAGCAGCAGCTGGCGGTCGAGGGTGGCGCGGTTGAGGGCGCGGGTACCGAGGACCGGGCGGGGCGACGTCTTCGTCATGACACGCACGCTAGCGTCCGTCGCGGACAGATCCTGTCCTCATTCGGCACCGCATCCCGTACTTGCCCGCTCCCTTCCCGTCCGGCCACGCCCCATCACTACAATCACCTGGATCACGCCGACGCAGTCCCATCGAGAGGCGGCCGCGATGTCCGAGCGACGCCCCAGTCCGGCCTCGAAGAACTCCGGGAACGGCAGGAACGGCCGGAGCACCAGGAGGTCCGTCTGGCGCCGCGCCCTGCCGCCGGACCACGACACGGCCGAACTCCCGGAGCCGGGTTCCGCGGCGACGGAACCGGGTGAACCACCGAGCGTGGTGGAGGCGGCGCTGTACCGGGACGGGGTACGGGTGTCGACGCCGGCGACCCTCGCACAGACGTACCGCGAACTGCGCGACCAGGCCTCGGTGATGGCGTGGATCGGCCTGGGCCGCCCCACCTCGGACGAACTCCTCTCGCTGGCCGCCGAGTTCGATCTGCACCCGCTCGCGGTCGAGGACGCGATGGAGGCACATCAGCGTCCGAAGCTGGAGCGGTACGGCGACACGCTGTTCGTGGTCCTGCGTGCCGCCCGCTACCTGGACGCGCCGGAGGAGGTCGACTTCGCCGAGCTGCACGTCTTCGTGGGCCCGGACTTCGTGATCACGGTGCGGCACGGCGCGGCACCGGACCTCTCGGCGGTCCGCCTCCGCATGGAGGACAGCCCCGACCTGCTCAAACTCGGCCCCGAGGCGGTCCTGTACGCCATCCTCGACGCGGTGGTGGACGGCTACGCCCCGGTCGTGGAGGGCGTCCAGAACGACATCGACGAGATCGAGACGGAGGTCTTCCGCGGCGACCCGGAGGTCTCCCGCCGCATCTACGAACTCTCCCGCGAGATGGTCGAGTTCCAGCGCGCCACCCGCCCCCTGGTCGGCATGCTGCACAGCCTGATCGCCGGCTTCGCCAAGTACGACACGGACGAGGAACTCCAGCGCTATCTGCGCGACGTCGCCGACCACGTCACCCACATCAGCGAACGCGTCGACGGCTTCCGCCAGGCCCTCACGGAGATCCTCACGGTCAACGCGACCCTGGTCACCCAGCAACAGAACGCGGAGATGCGCGCGTTGGCGGAGGCGGGCTTCGAACAGAACGAGGAGATCAAGAAGATCTCGTCGTGGGCGGCCATCCTCTTCGCCCCGACCCTCGTCGGCACGATCTACGGGATGAACTTCCGGGAGATGCCGGAGTTGCACTGGGTACTCGGATACCCCTTCGCCATCGTCCTGATGGCGATCGTGTGCACCAGCCTGTACTTCATCTTCAAGCGCAAGGACTGGCTGTAGGGACAGACATTCACGCCCCACGTGACCCCAGGAGTGGATCGCCTTCTGCGCGAGCCCGGCGCGCCTGGCGGGCGGGTCGTCGGCAACTGAGCTCACCTTGCCTCAACCACTGTGATCTGGCCTGGCTTTGACAGCTGCGCCACGACCATGGCGCCGCCGGCCGGACACGCAGGGGTGTCCAACCGGCGGCTACGTCGTTGACCCGTTTCGTCGCCTCAAAGGCACGCGAGGCGATCACTCAAGGTTCAGGAAGTCGCGGCCCCCAGTTTGACGGACTGCTGCCGCTCCGCCGTAGTCGACCCGGTGCCGGGGTCGTCTCCAAGGACGTTGAAGGTGGCGAGGTATTCGACCGTGCCGCCCACCGAGCCGATGTCCAGGTAGATGGGAAGGGTCTGCTTGCCAACCTTCGCGGTCAATCGAAAACCGAGAGAGGTCTGGGCACTCAGGTACGCGCCGTACTGAGCCACCCCGACATGCTGCTTGCCGCCACTACCGGACCCGTCGAAGCCTTTGCACTGCTGAGCCGCGCCCGCGAGATCGGCCATGATTTTGCTGGCGCCGGCGCCCGCGTACGAGGCCAGACGCACTCGCACCATGACACCGGAACTGTCCTCCGCCACCGCACTCCGCTCCACGGAGGCCACCGACTTGACGGCTCCGGTCCCGCTCAGCGCGTCGGCGACAGGCTGACACGCAGCCTTGTCGGCCACCATCGGCGCCCCGCCGACAGGCCCCAAGGCCGACTTCGGAACGGTCACCTTCCACCCCGCCGCCTCACCGTCGGCAATCACAGCACTCTCCAACTGCGCACGCGTCATCGCGGTCGACATCCCGCCAGCCGCGGCAGCAGTCGTGTCACTCGTCTTCGCAGAAGGCTTCTCGGTCCTGGCCGAGCCATGCCCGCCACATCCCGCAGCCAACAACACCGACCCGGCCACCATCACGGCCCGGACCATTCCCCCATGTCTTCTCATCAACGCTCTCGTCTCCCGATTGCCTGCCATCAAGTACACCCTCCACAGAGTCCGCAATTTAGAATCGTCAAGAAGTCATTCACACCTCTTCACCGAGCCCTTCACGTTTACCAATAGGATTGCCGCACCCTCCAGCGCACCCAGACGGGCTGACGACGTCTGCCCATTAAGACCCGCGCGTCCGAACGGCGCATCACTCTCGGCCACGCCATCCGCGACCCCACCAGCCGCCACCTCGACCCGACGACGGCGACGAACCGCCACTTTGTGCAGCACCCGTCCGCTGATGTTGCCGTCAGCTACTGCCGTCAAGGGCATGTTGAAGCCCCTCCGAGGCGAACGGGAGGGGCTCCAACATGCCCTAAAGCAAGAATTGGAACGCTAATTTCTTACAAGCGACAGAGCGCCTCAAATCTCGCCGAATTTCACTCTCGGAAGCCTCGCCGGACCATGGGTCATACTGGCCGCCTAATCAAAGCTGCCAATACGAGCTCCACGGTTTCGTCAACAAGGACGATCGCGCCCAGTTCGCCGACTCTCACAGAAAGCAAGCCTACCCGACCATCCGAATCTTCGAGGGCAGGAAAGAAGAGCTCCCATCCGATTCGCGAATCGCGAACTTCGTCGATCGAGTCATATCTGTGCCGATAGACATCAAGCACCTCCTTGGAGGGTGGGAAGGTGACTTCGACGACGCTGTCAGACTCGGAGGCCAGCGCGGCAACCAACCGATCGATGCCCTCAGCGAGAGCCGCAGGCCGGAACGCAGATAGCAGGTCCGCGATTTTCCCAACCGTTACCTGTTTCACGGCATTCCCCTCCACGCCGGATACGCATCCCCTGTCATCGTCCCCTCTATTTGCACCTCGAATTCTCCTCTGAATTCCACCCAAGGCTCGTCATTACTGTGAACATGCGGCCGCCCGGCAGGAACCTTCGATTTGATCACTACCCCAACGCCAGTCGGCCCCTTAGTTGCTGCCCGACGTGCCACTGCCTCACTTGTTGACCAACTGGTGAATGGACTATCGGTGTCACCGCGATGGTGTGCCTCCGCGGAAGCAGGTCCTCCACGGGGGACAGCCACACCATCCACCGCCGCATCGAAACCAGGGTGTCCCTCTGGAACGCCACGATAAACGGTCGTCCCACCAACGCAATTGTGGACGAGGACTGGGGTGGCGCCGGCCAGCACATAGTACGTGTGCAGGGTGCCGACGGTGAGGTCGTAGGTCGTCTTGTGCTGGTGGAAGTTGCGGACGCCGGCCACCGTGACGGTGGTGCCGTCCATCGCGTGGAGCTTGGTGCCCGGGGTGAGGTTGTGGGCGTCGGTCCAACGATGGTGGGTGACGTCCCAGAAGGGGTGGTGCCAGGTGGTGGTGAGGGTCTGCTTCGCAGACGCGGTATTGGGTGACCTGCCCTTCGGGGGACCGCGGGTCGGAGCCGTGTCCAGGGTGAGGGTGGTGAAGTCCTTGTCCGTGGTGGTGACGATGACCCGCTGGACCTTCTCCGGTGCGGTGACTCCGGTCTGGGGGTCGGTGGCCAGGACCGTGTCGCCGGCTTTCACCGTACCGATCGGTTTTGATGTGCCGTCGGACAGGCGGACGCCCGTACTGGCCGTGAAGCTGTGCATGCAGCCCGCCGCATCCGCGCCCGCGCTCTCCGCGCTGCGCGTCTCCGCCAGTGCGTGTTCCGCGCGTACCGCGTCCTCGGCGAGTTTCGCGGCTTCTTCGGCGTCCTTGACCGCCGTGTAAGCGCGGTCGAGGGAGCGCCAGATCTTGAAGGCTTCGACGCCGACCTTGATGGCCTTGAAGACCTTGCCCCAAGGGACTGCTGTGAGGGCTGTGTTGACGCAGCCCATCACGTCGCCCTTGGTGAAGCAGTTGTAGGCGTCGGTGAGGCCGATGACGTCGGCGACCAGGCTGAGGAATTGGTGCTTGAAGCCGGAGACCTGCTTCTTCGCCGCCGCGGCGGCCGCGTTCGCGGTGGCCTTGGCCCGCTGCACGGCCCTGGCTTCGGCCTGCGGGTCGTACGTCTTGCTGCTGATGTTGCCCCCGGCGGCGCCGTAGCTGTGGCCGTCGGAGCAGCGGCCGTGGTGGCACACGGAGGTGTTACGGCCGGGGAGTGTCTGATCGTTTGTGTGTGGCCTGGTGTAGGTGTTCGTGACTAGCGGTCGGTGACGCGGTCGCCGTAGTAGCCGGCGAGGCTGTTGATGGCCTGTTTCCAGGCCGGTGTCCGTCCGGTGACGTTGGGGCGGTTCTTGATCGGGTTGCGGATGACCAGGTAGAGCACCTTCAAGGCCGCGTCGTCGTCGGGGAAGTGCCCGCGTCGCCGGGTGGCCTGGCGGAAGCGGGAGTTGAGGGACTCGATCATGTTCGTGGTGTAGACGACGCGCCGGATCGGGGCCGGGAAGCGCATGAACACGATCACGTGCTCCCAGCTGCGGCGCCAGGTGTCGATCACGGCCGGGTAGCGCTGACCCCACTCCTCTTCGAAGCGGGCGAACCGCTGCTCGGCCTCGTCGGCGGTCTTGGCGGTGTAGACCTCGCGCAGTTGCTTCGCGATCGCGCCCCAGTGCTGCTTGGCTGCGTAGCGCAGGCTTGTGCGGACGAGGTGGACCACGCAGAGCTGAACATCGGCCTGGGGCCAGACGTCGTTGACCGACTCCGGCAGGCCTTTCAGCCCGTCGCAGCAGGCGATCAGGACGTCCTGGACGCCGCGGTTGCGCAGTTCGGTCAGCCAGGTCATCCACTGCTTGGCGCCCTCACCGCCCGTGCCGACCCACATACCCAGCACGTCGCGGTCGCCGTCGAGGTTGATGCCAACGGCGATGTAGACGGGCTTGTTCGCCACCGCTCCGTCGCGGATCTTGATGTAGATGCAGTCGATCAGCAGGACCGCGTAGATGCGGTCGAGCGGGCGGGTGCGCCAGACGGCGAGGTCTGCTGCGACCTGGGCGGTGGCACGGGAGACCAGGTCGCGGGAGACCTCCACGTCGTAGACCTCCGCCAGGTGGGCCTGGATCTCCCCGGTCGTGAGCCCCTTCGCATAGAGGGAGACGATGGTCTCCGTAAAGCCGTCGACGCGGCGGGAGTGCTTGGGCACGATCTGCGGGGTGAAGCTGCCGGCCCGGTCTCGGGGGATGTCAATGCTCACCGGTCCGACCTGCGAGAGCACGGTCTTGCGGCTGGTGCCGTTGCGGTGGTTGCCCGACCCCGCGCCGGCCCGGTCACCCTTCTCGTAGCCCAGGTGCTCGGCCATCTCGGCCTCCAAAGCGCCCTCCAGGACCAGTTTCACCAGCCCCGTCAGCAGCCCGTTCTCGCCCACCAGTTGGAGCCCGTCCCGCCGGGCCCGTTCGATCAGATCCTCGGCCAGCTCACGATCCTGCTCAGCTGCTGCTCGTGCCAACTCGGCTCCCGTCCGCACCTGGTGCTCCGTACCTTGGGGGCCCGGATCGTTGGTGGCGCCCATCTGTGATCCTTCCCGGCAGAGAGCTCATCTCATGCCAACTCGGGTCACACCGGGCCACACACGAAGTTCAGGACAGTCCCGCCTAATCCCTTCTGGGGAGAATCTGGGGAGTACAAGCAGCCCTGGGGAGCGCGCGGGGAGAATCGACTGCGTAACCGGGCACGACCGTGAAAGGCCCAGAAAGACGGATCAGCCCAGGCCAGAGGCGTCCCCGGCAGCATCACCGCAGGTTTCCGCTCGCGCAGGCGTGGGGCGGCGGCCTGGTCGCCCCGGTGGACGGGACGCGGTTTGTCGTGCCCGTGCCGTCGGTGTATGCCCGGCCGAACCCGAAGTACTTCGGGCGCCGGGGCGGCGCCACCGGGCTGAACATGATCAACGACCAGGCGGCGGGGTTCGGCGGGAGGGTAGTGGCCGGCACCCCGCGCGACTCGCTGTACGTGCTGGACGTCCTCTACGACCGCGACGGCGGCAAGCGCCCCGAGATGATCGTCGTCGAGGGAACGCTGGGCCGGCTGATGAACCACCGCCGCCTGGCAGGCGACTACGAGGCCAAACCACAACCCTCCGAAGCCATGGTCCACCTCGCAATGATCAAACTCATGGCACGCAGAACCTCAATGAATCTGGGCATTCAGGGACCAGACAGCGGAGCGAAACGCCCCCTTAGCTTATGAAGGAGCCTGGGGCGCAGGCGCTCGCGGCCACCCAGGTGTGCGACTCAATCGCGTTGTCCATCGTCACGCTGTTGGTGAACCAGTTGCGGCTGAGGTCGTCCACGTACAACTCGCCCGGCTTGAGGCAGCCGTAGGCGGTGTCGTCGTACTCCTTGTAGTAGTAGAAGGCGACGACGTCCTTGCCGCCGACGTAACCGTTGTTCATGACGGACGACGCCCGGTTCGCGTCGGCACCCTTGAACTCGCCGTAGGAGTCGCCCCAGTTGGGGTCGCTGCCAGTGTCGTCACCGAGGTACAGCCCGCTGCAGTCATAGCCGTCCCAGGCGCGGACGCGGCCGTCGCGGCCGAGGTAGTTCCACTGGGCGTCGCAGCCGGAGCCTGCGTGAGCGGTGGCCGGGACGGCGAGGCCGAAGGCCGCGAGGCCCAGGGTGGCGAGGGAGACGGTCAGTTTGCGCATGACGAATCCTGTTCTGCTCATGACCCGTGAGTGGGCTGGGGCGGGTGGGGCGACGATCCGCGAGGCCGTCGCGGTTCTGCGGCGCGGTCTGGATCAGGTGCGGGCGGGGACTATGCGCTCGGCGCGCACGAGGGCGCCCCGCTGCATCCGCCGGTGGGCATCGAGGGCGGAACCGTACTTCTCCGCCAGTCCGCTGATGTAATGGGCCTCGCGCCGCTCGCCGATCGAGCGGAGGGAGACGGAGCGGGCGCAGGTGGCGTCGGCGACCGCGATCCGGGTCTCGTTTGCGAAGGTCCTGGCCTCCTCGGCCGGGGTCTGCTCCGCGCTGTGCTTGCGGGTGGACTGCCGTGCAGCGTCGGGGTCAGGAAACGGGTGGCCCGCCTTGCTCATACAGCGAGACCAGGCGGCGACCGCGCTCTTGAGCTCCTTGTCGCGCAGCAGCTTGCCCACGTAAAGGGCGCGCAGGTTGCTGACGGTGGTGTCGGAGCGGAACCATGCCGCGGGATCGCCGTACAGCGCCTTCTCGGCCCGGCCGGAGCAGCCGCCGGAACGCTTGGTGACCGTGCCGCCGGTCGGCGTTCGCGACTTCAGTTCTACGGCGTCCCGGCCGCCGTCCATCGCGATGTCGTATGCCATCTGGCGCGAACGGGAAAGGGACTTGCGATAGGCGATATTGGGGTTGTCCAGGCGGGCGCGGTCCTCTTTCGCCATGATCCGGCTGCCGTAGCCGTGGCTGCGGGCCCAGTCGACGTCGTCCTGGACGTAGCCGACCGGCCGGCTCTCCTCCAGGCTCAGCGACTTCCCCTCCCAGAAGCGGAAACCCTGCTTCCTCATGCAGTTCGTGATCAAGTGCTGCTCGGCGTCGGAAATCCGCAGGTCCTGGGCGTACGTGAGCTGCCCCCCGGCCGCGGTGGCCGCGGCCTTCACGGCCGGCGTGGCGCGGTGGGCCGCGTCGGTGTCCGCCGTGCAACCGGTCAGGGCGAGCGAGGCAAGCAGCGCTGTCGTGCCCACCGAAGTGGTCGCGCGTCGCGTGCTGCGTCCAGTGGGTCCCACCGTCCGGCGTGGGGCGTCGGTGCGCTTCAAAGGCGTGCTCCCGAGGCGAAGTCGAACTGTCGTGTACGGCTGCTCATGCCGCGACGATGGCCGTATGTGCTCCGGTACTCGACGACCGTAGGCGGAGGCCGCGCCCGAAGAGCACCAATAGGCGCACAGGAACTGCCCAGTTCGCGCACAGTGCACGATGCGGCTGTACGGTGCCTGTGCGACCAGGGGGAGGGGCGGCGGCATGACGGACTGCAAGAGTTCCCGCTTAAGAGGAACCGAGTCGTTCGAGGCAGTGGCCTCGGCCTTGTTCGCTCCGCTGCGGGTGACACATCCTGACCCGAAGGGGTTCGAAGCCACGGTCGACCACACAGACGTAGGACCCATGGTCGTCGCTCGCGTCAAGGCCACTGCCGCAGTGGTGACGCGAGACAACCGCAGCATCACCTCAAGCGACGTGGAGTGGATGCACTTCAATCTGCATCATCACGGTTCCCTTACGGCGGTCCAGGCTGACCGGACCACGACAGTGAGACCCGGTGAACTGTTCGCCTGTGACGGCACCCGGCCTTACCGGCTCATCGGTGCCGGTCTCAGTGACATGACCGTGCTCTGCGTCCCCCGGGCGAGTCTCGGCAGATACGCGAACTCCATCGGCCGACGCACGGCGCTCGCCCTGCCGGGAGCGGGCGGGATCGGCGGGCTCCTCGGCCACGCGCTGTCCGCGGTCAGCGAGGACTTCCCCCGTCGGGATGTGGCACGCACGCATGTGGCGGACGCGCTCGCCGCGCTCCTCCTCGCCGCTTTCGCCGACACTGCCCCGGAGCACGTTCCCGTCGCCAGCGACCTCGTCGACCGTATCCGCGCCTACGCGCTTGCCCACCTCGGCGACTTCCGGCTCACTGCGGAGCAAGTCGCGCGCCAGCACGGCATCTCCGTCCGGCACCTGCACGTACTTTTCAAAGGCAGTGACCTGACCTTCGCCGCGTGGGTCCGGCACGAACGCCTGATGCGCATCCGCCGGGACCTCCTCGACCCCGCCTCCTCGGACGTCTCCACGGCCGCGATCGCGGCACGATGGGGAGTGCATGACCCGAAGCACCTCGGCAGGGCCCTGAAACGCGAGTTCGGGGAAACCGTCAGCGACCTGCGTCGCAGGTGACACCACCGCGTCACGGCCACGGTCACGTCATGGCTGGGACAGGGTACCTTGCTACTCGCCAACTATTCGTCGGTCACGCGGTTCAGATGGCGAGCCGGCCGCTCCCGAGTGCCACAACGACCGGGATACCGCGACCCTGCGCAACGACCACGGCCGGTTCATCGACGAGGCGTCGTGGGGCTACCACCGTGGCGGCGGCCACCGCCACTGACCGCGAGAGCGGGTGCCGGCCTCCCCGGGCGGGACTGTCGAACGAGTGCTCTAACCGCGGTAGTTGAGGTTACTGACGGGCCGCCGACAGGCGGCCGGCCGTCGAGGGTGATCTCGAAAGCGTTCAGGGCGGGGACTCGATCCCGTTGGTGATGCAGACACGGGCGGCGAGGGCATGGTCAGCTGAGGTGCATGGCGATCTCCCAGCTGACCGGTAGTTCGACGTCCCCGTTGATCCTCACGTCGATCACCACGGGACCGTCCTGCACGGCCAAGGCCTTGTCGATCTCACCGAAGTCATCCGGGCTGCTTACGGTGAAGCCCCTGGCGCCGAAGCCGACGGCCAGCTTCGCGAAGTCGGGCTCCGGTGTGTCGGCGTAGGACGTGTTCAGCTTCTTGTGGAAGAGGTCGTGCTTCTCCTGGCCCACCGCGTTGTCGTTGAAGACGACTACGGTGAGGGGCAGTTGGTGACGGACGGCCGTGTGGAAGTCGGCGAGGTTCATCATGAACGACGCATCTCCGGTGGCATGCGTGACGCGCTCGCCCGGACGCGCGAAACAAGCTCCGATGGCGATGGCCAGTCCCTGGCCGACGGCACCGAAGTCCCAGCCGAGGCCCCAGTTCTCTGCGCGCGGAACGGTCAGGGTCTTCACGCAGACCATGGCGGCGTGGCCGCCGTCCAGCACCAGGATGCGGTCGTCCTTCGGCAGCGCGTTTTCGAGGTACTCGGCGGCCCGGCGGGGATCCGACGAGTCGCCGTCCGTGTAGTTGACGGCCTCGGGCTTGCTGTCCTGAATCCGTTGGCGCAGAGCCGCGTCGGCCGGACGGGCCTGCATCGCCGAACCGAGGCTGTCCGTCAGGGCCGACACGGCCGTTTTCGCGTCGGCGGTGATACCGACCGCGACACGGGCGAACCACCCGAAGGCATCGGGGCGGGTGTCGATCTGAATGATCTTCTTGCCGTTCTCCAAGAGCTTGCCGAAGTGGGTGGTCCACTCGTTCAGGCTCGCGCCGACCACTACCAGAACGTCGCTGTCGGCGAGGGACTGCACCGCCAGGTCGGATCCCAGCCCGCCGCTGACTCCCAGATACAGGGGGTGGTCCGCGCAGAATCCCGCGGCGTACAGGGAGACGGCGACGGGCGCCCCGAGGTGGTCGGCCAGTCCGCGAACCTCCTCCTGGGCTTTCGAGTTGACCGCACCCAGTCCGCAGAGGATGGCCGGCCGTTCGGCGGCCGCGAGGATCCGGACGGCCTCCGCGACGTCCTGACCGTCCGGCGGCTGAAGGGCGTCTCTCTTGTACATGGGTGTGTATTCCCAGTCGGCGTCGGGCATGTCCGTCTGCTGCATGTCCTGGGGAAGGTTCAGGATGAACGGCCCTTGGTTGACTTTGATCTGACGGAAGGTCTCGCCGAGGCAGTAGTCGACAGTGCGGGGCGAGTCCAGCCGGACTGTCGCCTCGGTGGTGAGTTTCGCGAGCGCTTGCTGATCCACCATGCCCTGCGGGTTGTACGGATCGTGGAGGGAGGCGTGACCGGCGAGCAGCAGCACAGGGGACCGGTGGAGCCGGGCGGCCACCAGTGAAGTGGTCGCGTTGGTGTAGCCGGGCCCCTGGGTGACCGTCGCCAGACCTGGTCTGTCGCTGAACCGCGCGAAACCATCCGCCATGCCCACCGCGCTTCCCTCGTGATGGGCGTGGACGAACGTCAAGCCGTGACGATCGCCCAGGTCGACGATGAGGTCCTGGTTCGCGTCACCCATGACTGCGAACAGATGGTCGAACCCCTCGGCGGCGACCGCCTGTGTCACTGCTTGGAACGCCTTCATCTCGGACTTCCTCTCGCTCTGATCGCTGATTCGGCAGCGGGGGCCCGTCGCACGTGGAACCGTTCGA
The DNA here is from genome assembly GCF_042754285.1 of Streptomyces sp. NPDC059224. Lineage (NCBI taxonomy): Bacteria > Bacillati > Actinomycetota > Actinomycetes > Kitasatosporales > Streptomycetaceae > Streptomyces > Streptomyces sp. NPDC059224. The sequence continues at coordinate 188,858 of NZ_JBHZAN010000019.1, read as the reverse complement.
CAGCAGCACGGATGTGAGTCCGTCAGCGATTTCGGGGCGCGGTAGGTGTGCACCCGGGCGACCGGGGAACGGAGACCGCCTACCTGCTGGGCGAGGACAGGGCGAGCCCGCACGGCGGCAGCCCGGCTTGCATCATCCACTCACCTGCTTTCGATGGTGTCGCGAGTCCCTATGAGCCGCAATCGGACTCGTCACGTGCTTGCGAGCAGAGGGCACCGTGCATATCCGGACGGGCCGCTCGCGTCCGTAGTCCCTCTCTCTGCGTCGCTCCGCCCGTAGGCAGTGGCGCGGCCGGTTGTGTCGCCTGTCCCCCGACGGATGCTCCGGCACGGCGAGGACAGGCCGCGAGCGCTGCCTGCCGGGAGCCGGCGTCATCCCGAGATCACGGCAGCCCGCGGAATGAGCGGCAGCGGCAAATGAGCGGCAGCGGATGCCGAGGGTTGCCGTCTCGACCCTCGGCAGAACTGCCTGTGATCATCCGACCCACCGGAGCGGCTTCTCCAGCACGCCCTGCCGAGCCCGCTCCGGCCCATTCCCTGGGGAGAATCGACTGCGTGACCGGGCACGGACGCGAAAGGCCCGGAGAGACGGGTCAGCGCAGGCCAGCACGCGGGCCCCGAGGCGGACTTCGGAGCGGTCACCTTCCACCCAGCGCATCCCGCGGCCGACAGCACCGCCCCGGCCACGATGGTTCGCGGTGCCTGTGCCCGCGCCGCCGCTCATGCCGCGTCGTGCCGGGCGGCAATCTCGGTCACCGTGACCGCGACCGTGACCGGCTCCGCCAGGCGGTGGGCGGCGAGGTGGGTGATGAGGGCGGCTGTCACCCGGTCGTGGACGTTTCGGGCGATGTCCAGCGCCCGCCGTCCCTCTGCCAGGACGCAGCGCACCTCGATGTGCCAGCCCGAACCGTCCGGCGCCCGGTCGGCGCGTATGCCGGCCTCGGGCGGCGTGGTGTCCGCCCGGGTGGGTGCGGCGGCTGCCGCGAGGCGCCAGGCGAGGCGGGGTTGCAGGGCGGCCACGCCAGGCACCGCGAGGGCCGCCTCGGCCGCGACGCCGAGGAGCGCGGTGGGGCCGGTGGCGGTCATCATGCGCCACCGTCCGTCGGGAGGCGGGAGCCCAGGGTCGGCCCCGGTTCCAGTACGTCGGCCACGGTGATGTCGACGGCTGTCACTGTGAGCCCCAGGTCCTGTCCGGCCGAGTGAAGGACCGTTCGGCGTACCTGGTGGACCCGGTCGGGCAGAGGGCGGTCGAGGGCGGCGGCCAAGGTCATGGTCACCCGCACATCGGTGCCGTTGTCCTCGGGTATGAGCCGGCAGGCAGCGGCCCTGCAACCGGAGACCGTGTCCGCGGCCTGCCTCAGGATCTTCGCCGCGGCGCTCTCGGCGATCCGCAGGTCCCGGTCGGGGTCGGCCAGGGGCAGCAGTCGCCCGAACCGGGCCTCTGCCCTGACGACGTCCATGACCCGGTCGACGAGTGCGCGCAGGCCCGGGGGGTCCTTGTCGAGCAGCGCCCGGGCAGCCGCGTCCACCGTGGCCAGTGCGTCGACGGCCTCTCGGCAGTGCGGACAGGACACCGCGTGCGAGTCCGCGGCCGACGGCGCGTCCCGTGCCTGTTCCCAGACCCGGCTCAGCAGACGGCCGCAGGACAGCACCTCATCCCCGGCGAACGGGGGCACGTCGGCGGCGACCGAAGCGTCACGGGACCCGTCGGGTCCGGGAGGCCCCGGGGGCGGGTCGTTCAGCGCCATGGGCCCATCGCCTCCTGAAGGGATCTGCGCGCCCTGAAAAGTCTGCCGCGTACCGTCTGCTCGCCGGTGCGCGTCACGTCGGCTATCTCCTTGTAGGGCAGGCCCTGCACCTCCCGCAGGATCCAGCAGACCCGCTGTCCGGCGTCCAGTTCGGCAAGTGCGCAGGACAGTGCGGCCGTGGCCGCGTCCTGCTCGGCGGCCCGGGCGGGCTGGCTCCACGCATCGCCCGCCGCCGGTTCGGCCACGGAGTCCAGGGGGACGGGCGGCGGCCGGCGACGTCGCATGGTCTGGCAGCGGTTGACGGTGATCCGGTACAGCCAGGTGTGAAACTCCGCGCCGTGCCGGTATTCCGGCAGGTGACGCCAAGCGCTGACGAAGGCGTCCTGGACGGCCTCTTCAGCGTCCTGCGGGTTGCCCAGCATGCAGCGGGCCATGGTCAGCAGGGACTGGCTGTGCCGCTGGACGAGCACGGCGAAGGAGTTGTCGTCCCCCTCGGCCGCCCGCACGGCCAGCAGTCGGTCCGGCAGGTCGCCTGCCGACGGGTCGCGCCCCGACGTCGGGAGAACAGCGTTTTCGATCATGGCGCCCCCACACACACGGTTCGGACCTGCCGGGTACCCGGCAGGTCGAACGTGACGCACATCACATCCGCCGCGGTGTGAGGATTGTGGCGCCCGCCATGTCCAATCCATCGGAGGGCGCCGCACCGGTGTCCGAGAGACCGATCGAGGCGACCGCCATGACGGACAACATCACCAGCGTCGGCAGGGACAGCCGGCCCGAGACAGGCGTGAGCGCGCTCAAGGGCCGCGCCGGGGCCGGGGCTCCGGCCGAGACACGGGGCAGGACCACCATCGCGGACGGTGTGGTGGCCAAGATCGCCGGCATGGCCGCCCGCGAGGTACCGGGCATCTACAACCTGGGAGCGGGGATGGCGCGCGCCTTCGGCGCCATGCGGGAACGCGTCCCCGGCGCTGCCGGAGGCGGAGCGGCGGTCACCCGCGGCGTCAAGGTCGAGGTCGGTGAGCGACAGGCCGCGGTGGACCTGGACGTCGTCGTCGAGTACGGCGTTTCCATCGTCGACGTCGCGGGCGGCGTGCGCACCAACGTCATCAGCGCCGTGGAGCGGATGACGGGCCTGGAGGTCGTCGAGGTGAACATCGCCGTCGACGACGTCCACCTGCCCGACGACGAGGAGGAGCAGACCGAACCGAACGAGGGCCGCGTGAGGTGACCGCCGCCGGGACCACCGCCACGTCCCCGGGCATGAGCGGATGACCAGGGCACAAGGAACGCTCGCGAGACGGGTGAGGGCAAAATGAACACAGCAACGACCGGCCTCGCAGCCGGTATGGCCCTGGGCTTCGCCGGTTACTTCGGCGGCTTCTGGGCGTTCCTGCTGGTGCTGGTCCTGGGTGCGGCGGGGCTGCTCGTCGGCCTCGTCGTACAGGGCGACCTCGACCTCCGGACACGGAGGCAGCGGTGAAGACCCTGCCCGGTTCCCCCGGCGAAGGGTCGGGCCCGCAGACGCCGGCCGCCGGGCTGCCGCCCCCGGCCGAGCGGGGCGCCACCGTCATCCCGGACAGGGTGGTCGCCCGTATCGCCGCGCAGGCCGCACGCGCGGCGCAGTCGCGGCGCGCCGCCGTACCGCCCGATCGGGGCGGACCTGCGCCACCCCACGCCACCGCCGCCGTCCGCAGCGGATCGGTGCGCCTGCATCTGACCATGGACCTGCCCTACCCCACCGACATCCCGCGTGTCTGCGAGCGGATCCAGCGGGACGTCGCCGAACGGGTCGCCCAGCTGACCGGGCTGCGGGTGGGAGAGGTCCTCCTCACCGTCCGGCGGCTGGTGACCGCCGCCGACTCCAGTCGGGGGCGGGTCCGGTGAGCGGCCGGGCGGCCCGGGCCGCCGGGCACGCCGTGCAGGAGGGGCGATCGCGATGACATCCGGTCCACGTCCTCCGGCCCGCGGCTCCGTGTCGTCCGCGCACCGTGCCGCAGTGCCGCTGACGAAGGAGCCCGACCCTCCAGAACGCGACGTGTCCGCCTCGGAGCTCACAGCCGGTGAGCGCGAGGAAGGGCACCGAACCCATCGCGGGTGGTCGGCGCGCCGCATCACGGCGGCGCTGGTCGCCGCGGTGATCCTCGTGGCCGCGGTCGCCACGCTCGTCGACGTCGTCGCCGTACGGGCGGGGCGTCCGGCCGCGGCCTGGCGACGGCACCTGGCCGACGAACTGGCAACCCGTCCAGTGGACGACGTGTGGATGCTGACGGGGGCCGCCGTGGCCGCCGCCGTCGGCGTCTGGCTGATCGTCCTGGCCCTCACCCCCGGCCGGCGCCGTTGGCTGCCCCTGCGCTCACCCGCCGGCTGCCCGCGAGTGCGGGCCTTCGTGGACCGCGACGGAGCCGCCGTCCTGCTGCGTGACGCCGCCATGCGGGTCCCCGGAGTCGGCGCGGCGCACGTCCTGGTGGGCCGCCACCGCATCAGAGCTCGCGCGGACGTCCGCTTCCGCGACCCCCGACAGGTGAGGGACGACCTCACGGCCGTCCTCGACGAGGAACGCGACCGGCTGGCCCTCGCACGTCCTCCCCGCATCGCCGTACGGGTGCGGCGACGCTCCCACTGACGCAGGACCCGTAACACCGGAGCCCGCCATGACACCGCGATCCGCACTCAACCGCACGCTGCTGGCCCTCGCCGGACTGGCCCTCCTCGGCGGCGGACTGCTCATCCTCTTCGCCGGACTGGACCTCTACCAGCGGCACGATCTGGCCCCGCCCGCCGGCTGGCCCCTGACCCATCCGGCCGACGTCCTGCTCGGCTCCGCCGACCGGGCTCGCTGGAGCGGCCAGGGCTGGTGGTGGTGGCCCGCGGTCATCGCCGCCCTCGTCCTCACCGCCCTGCTCGCCCTGTGGTGGCTGCTCGCCCAGCTGGGCCGACGCCGCCCCGGCTCCCTGACCGTCGGCCGCCCCGCCCCGCAGGAGGGTGTCGAACTGCGCGACCACGCACTCAGCGAAGCGATCGCGAACGAAGCCGGTGCCCTCCCAGGGGTAGGCCATGCGGCCGTACTCATCACCGGCCGACAGGGCCGCCCCCGCACCCACATCAAGCTCACCCTCACCCCCGAGGGCGCGCCCGGCGCCACTCTCGGTGCCCTGTGCGAAGGCCCGCTCAGCACCGCGCGTCGGTCCACCGGCGTCAGCGACATGGCCGCCGAGGTCCGCCTGCAGGTCAGCCGCCACGGGCCACACCGCGTGGAGTAAGGAGGAGAGAGAGCGGCCGTTCCCGCCGACGCCCTTGCGGCCCACAGCAGTTCGCGGGCGCGCCGACACCACTCCCCGGGGGAGAGATCGTGATCATCCTGGGCGCTTCGCCGACGGGCTGACAGAGGAGCGCGATGTCGGCGGCGAGGAATTCGGTGAGGAACAGCTCATCGGGTGGGTGAACCGCCTTGAGCCCACGGCCCGACAGATCCGGACACGGCCGACGGCACGCAACCTCCCGCCTGTGATGCTCACCGGCCCCGAGATCACCGCCGCCACCCAGGACAGCCGCTGGGGGATCCCGCCGTTCGCTCCCGACCAGGTCAACTCCCAACAGCTACAGCGCCCGACTCGGCCCCGCCCTGCTCACCCACGCACACCTCCGGCGTGCTCGATGCCCACCAGCCCAACCCCACCACCGAGTTCACGATCGGCCACGTCCTCCAGCCCGGCGAGCTCCACCTCGGCCACACACCCGAAGAGGTCGGCTCCGGCACCTTCGTCCCGCTGCCGGCGTGACGTGACGAACGATCCTCACGCCTGGGTCGTCCCGAGACTGACCGGACGCGCCAAGGCCGCGATGGCAGCCGTGGAGTACGACGAGTTCGGCGCCGGCCGGGCCGATCTCGTCCACGCCCGGCTGTTCACCGACCTGATGGCCGACCTCGAACCGGACAGCGCCTACGGGCGTTACGTCGACACGGCCGGCGCGGAGATGCCGACCAGCGTCAACCTCATGTCCCTGTTCCCTGTCCGGACTCCACCACGCGCTGCGCGGGGCACTGGTCGGTCACTTCGCGGCGGCGGAGACCACCTCGTCGCCCGGCTCACGGCGCGTCGCACACGGGCCGCGACGGGTCGGTGCGGACCCCGCCGCCGTCCACTTCCACACCGAGCACGTGGAACCTCCTCACCGCCCGGCGCGACGGCCGCACCGCACTGCGCACCCCGTTGCGCCCTCGACGCGTCCGCCGGACAGGCGAGGCGGCGCGTACGCCGTACAAGTGGACTGCCCGGGTACCCGAAGGCGGCGCCGCACCCTTCGCTCGGACGACCTGCGCGTGGGCGATGACACAGGGGGGTGAGTGGCGGTCGGGGATACCGCGGCGACCGCCACGCCCCACGAGGCAGTCGAGGAGAGGCATCGCGATGTCTGCACAGTCCGCGCCCGAGTCGGCTCGGGAGGAGCACGGTTCGCCGGACGGGACGGGCCCGAACGGGTCCCGCCCGAGCCCGGCCCAGCGCGAACAGGGGGGAGCGCCGCGGGAACCGTCGAACTCGGAGCCACGCGGCGCGCGCACCCGGTCCTGGGTGACGGTGGGTTTCGGTCTGGGGCTGGGGGCGAGCCTGGCGTGGCTCGCGGTGCAGACGGTCACGCGGGTCAGTTCGATGCTGACCCTGCTGATGCTGGCCGTGTTCATCGCGATCAGCCTGGAACCGATCGTCGCGTGGTTCACGCGCCGTGGGCTGCGCCGCGGCTGGGCCGTCGCGATCGTCCTGACGGGGTTCGTCGTCGTACTCGGCGGCTTCCTGGCCCTGGTCATTCCGCCCGTGACCAAGGAGGTCACCGCGCTGGTGAACGCGGTGCCCGGCTGGCTGAAGCAACTCCACGACCACCAGTCCACGATCGGCCACCTGGAGGACCGCTTCCACCTGGTCGAGAAGGGCAAGGAACAGATCGGTACGGGAGGCGGGGCGTCCGGCCTCGCGGGAGGGATCCTCGGCGCGGGCCAGAAGGTCCTGAGCACGGTCGCATCCACCGCCATCGTGATCACCGTGACCCTGTACTGCATGGCCGCGCTGCCGGCCATCAAGGAATTCTGCTACCGCTTCGTGGCGGCCAGCCGCCGCGAGCGCGTCGAGGGCGTGGCCGAAGAGATCATGAACCGGATAGGCAAGTTCATGCTCGGCAACCTCGCCACCTCGGGGATCGCCGGGCTGGCCACCTTCGGCTGGTGCGCGGCGACCGGCGTCCCGTACGCCGCCGCCCTGGGCGTCTTCACCGCCCTCATGGACCTGATCCCGATCGTCGGCTCCACTCTCGCCGGTATCGTCGTCAGCCTCGTCGCCCTGTCCGTGTCCCTTCCCATCGCGATCGCGACCGCGGTCTTCTACGTCGTCTTCCGCGTCGCCGAGGACTACCTCATCGTGCCGAGGGCGATGAAGTTCGCCGTCGACGTCCACCCGTTGGTCACCGTCCTCGCGGTACTGGTCGGCGGCGCGCTCCTGGGCATCATCGGCGCCCTCGTCGCCATCCCGGCGGCCGTCGCTGTCGGCCTGGTCCTCGACGAGTACGTGTTCCCCAAGAAGGAACGAAACTGACGGCGCGTCGTTCGTGGGCGATTCCGGACGCGGCGGTGGCCTGGGCTGACGGCGTTCTCCTGAGCCGTTCGGGAAGCTGTGCGTCGCGCCCTCGCGGTGCGCCGATCCCGACTGTGGTAGTCGACGGGTATGCCGAAGAAGTCGCCGACTGCCGCAGGCCGTTCCTCTCTCTTCGAGCGGCTGGGCCGCGTGTTCGGCCATTCACCGGTCGGACGCGGCTGGCGGCGCGGCAGCGATCTGCAGCTGGGGCAGCGCTCGCTGGGTTTCGCCGCCCTGGGATTTCTCACGCTGGTGCCGCTGCTGACCATTGTCTCCTCGGCCGACCCGGAGCACGGACGGGGATTCGCGCAGTGGCTGGGGGAAGGACTCGGCGTGTCGACGAACGCCAGGAGACATGTGGAGCAGTTGTTCACCAGCCCCACTCAGGCCCTGCGGACCACGACCGCCTTCGGAATCGCCGTCCTCGCCGCCTTCGGCCTGACCTTCGGGGCCGCCGTACAGTCCGGCTACGAAAAAGTCTGGGATCTGCCCCATGCCCGCTGGTGGGCCAGGTGGCGCCACGTGGTGTGGCTCGGTGTACTCGTCGGCTACCTCTTCGCCTCCGCCACCACCACGCTTCGAACCAAGTCCTTGGCCGGCACGTTCACCGCGTCAGTGAGCGCCGTCCTGTTCTTCTGGTGGTCGCAGCGCATACTGCTCGGCGGGCGGGTTCGCTGGCGTGACCTGCTGCCCGGCGCGGTTGCCACCACAGTCGGGCTGCTCGGTCTGAGGGTCTTCTCCCGGCTCGTCTACTCGCCGCTGATCGCGTCCAGCGTCATCACCTACGGTCCCGTCGGAACCGTCCTTGTCATCCAGTCCTGGCTGGTCGGTGTGGGTACTGTCGTCTTCGGCGGTGCTCTGGTCGGCCGGTTCCTTCGCGAGGAACTCCCACGCGTGGCGTGCGCGCTGAAGCGGCGCGGATGAGACCAGACCCCGAAGCTCGGGACTCCTAGACCGGCCTCGCCGATGGACGGTCCCCGTCCCTGAAGCCCACGTGGAGCGGGGATCACTCCTCCTCTTCTTCGTCCTCCTCCTCTTCCTCCTCGTACTCGTCCTCCGGCTCTTCGTCTTCTTCGTCCTCGTATTCCTCCCCCTCGTCCTCTTCCTCTGGGTACTCCTCGTCGCTGTCGTCCTCGGCCCCTTCTTCGTCCTCGGCCCCTTCTGCCTCGGCGGCCTCTTCTTCCTCGATGGCCTCTTCGTGGGTGCGGACCACTTCACCATCGCGGATTTCACCACGCCAGCCTTCCGGCTCCTCGTTGGTCAGGGTGACGTAGCGCTGGAAGTGCTTGAAATCCAGCCGCAGGCGCCGTCCCTGAGCGCGCCAGATGTTGCCGGTCTTCTCGAAGAAACCCGAAGGGTAGTACTCGACGACCAGGACGATGCGCGTCAGCGTGGGAGTCAGTTCATGGAAACTGACACAGCCGCGTGTGGTGCCCTTGGCCCCTTCCGAGGTCCACACGATGCGTTCATCCGGAATTTGTTCCTGAGTTGTGGCCTTCCATCCGCGGGTGGAGGGCCCGACCTTCACCTTCCAATCGCTGTCGGCCTCCTTGCCCTTGGAGGCGCTGCGGACGCCCTTGGTGAATCCGCTGAACTTCTCGTACTGGGTCCAGTGGTCGTAGGCGTCGCGTATCGGTATGCCTACATCCAGCACTTCAATGATGTTCATGACCTTCGTCGTGCCAGACCCACGGCCCTTGCCACCGCCGCCACCGAACGTCTCTTTGACCTTGCCGAACAAGTTGTCCTTGACGCTCTTCGCCTTCTCGCCGATCAGAGCCTTCAGCGGTGAATCACCTTGGAGCATCCGCATACCAGCCTTGGGGAGCACCCCGCCGTTCTCCACCACGCCCGTGAGGCCGCTGGTGATGTCACCCAGTTTGTCGCCGGCCTTGTCAGCCAGGTTCTCCACCTGAGCGCCCACGAAGCTCTTGACCGCGTCGCGCAGTTGGTCGAGTCCCGAGCCCTGCTCGCTTCCGGAGTCGCGCGCATGATCGGCCATGGTTCTACCTCCGCCGCCCGGGAGATGTCTTCTTCGCGGTCGTCTTCTTTGCCGTCGTCTTCTTTGCCGCGGCCTTCTTGGGCGGGACCGTGGACTTCCTCGCCCCTGGTGCCTTCTTCGAAGGCGCCGCCTTCTTTGCCGGAGTCGCCTTCTTCGCCGGCGTCGCCTTCTTCGCTGGCGTCGCCTTCCTCGCCGGCGTCGCCTTCCTCGCCGGACTCGCCTTCTTGGCGGGTGCCTCACGAGCGGCGGGCTTCCCGGCGCGACGCTCACGGCCGCGATCGTGCCGAGCGCTCCCCTTGTGATCCATGTCCTGCTTCCGGGCCGCACGGGGGCGTCGCGCGGGCTTTCGCGGCTCCTCCTCTTCTTCCGGCTCCTCTTCTTCTTCCGGCTCCTCCTCTTCTTCCGGCTCCTCTTCCTCCTCCGGCTCCTCTTCTTCCTCCAGTTCCTCCTCAGGTTCCTCTTCCTCGTCCTCTTCGTACGCGTCTTCGGCTTCTTCCTCTTCCTCCTCCGGCTCCTCCTCTTCCTCCTCGTACTCGTCCTCCGGCTCTTCGTCTTCGTCCTGCGGCTCCTCCTTGCCCCTGCCGCCTATGCGGTCGGTGCGCTGGTGGAGAGAGTCGGCCAGGTCGGCAAGCTTGCGGTCGGCTACCGCGCTCAGCGCCTTGCGCCCCGCGTCCAGCGCCTCGCCGCGGAGCTGTTCGTTGAGGTCGGCGAACTGGGGAAGCTCGCGTAGCCTCTTGACTCCCTCCGTCAGCAGCTGTTGTGGTTCCAGCCCGAACCGGCGGCCGGCGAGGTAGGTCGCCGCACCGAACGCGACCCGCCCTTTCTTCGTCCGGCCTAGCACGTACCCACCGAGAACGGCGGCGGCGAGAGCGATCTTGGGTACCTCAGCCATCAGACTTCCCTTTCGAAGGGCTGCCGGGCGAACGCTCCGGCAGGCGCGGGACGCCCTCGCAAGGGCTTCGCGCCTCGCAGGCGGAGGAATCGAATGGAGCAGCAGCCCACGGCCACGCTCATCACTCCGCCTCTCCCAGTCTGTGCGGAAACGCCAGCAACTGCACGCGGAGGGCGGAACCTCACCGGACGGCCGCACTCACCTGCCTTCAGCCGGCGGCGACAAGGACCGCCGCAGCTGGCAGGTGCGGGGCGGTCCCTGGACTCGCCGCTGGAAGGCGGCAGTTGAGATCGGCTCCCGGGCGACGGAGCGCTGCTCGGGCGGCGTTCGCTCCGGGAGCTCCGTGGACTCCGCCGCCGGGATGGGCGGCCGCGGAGGCGAGGTAGAGGCCCTGGGGACGGGACGGAAGACGGCCTGCTGGTGCGGCGCGGTGGTGCCGTTGTCGATGGCGCCGTTGTGGAGGTTCTCGTCCATCGCCTGGAGAGTGGTGGGGGCCAGGATCCTGCGGGCGAGGATCCGGGTGCGGAAGCCGGGCGCGAACCGCTCCACCTGGGCCTCGACCCGGTCCGCCATGGCCTGCTGCTCGCGGACGTCCCAGCGCCCGGTGATGCGGTCGGGGCCGGCGTCGGAGGTGATGTGCTGCGGGACGTGGGTGCAGGCCCACGCCGATTCGGTGCCGGCGGGCGAGCGGCTGGGATCTGCCCTGGTCATCTGTCCCAGCAGGGCGAACGGCTCATCGGGTGCCTGTCCCATGGCGATCTGCGAGGCGAACCGGGTCCTGAGCGGGTGGGCCGGCACGCGCGGGGCGTGGCTCCACCGCATTCCCTCCGCCGCGAGATCCAGCCGGGCGAGGACCGGGGACGCGGCAGCCAGCGGGTAGAAGGCGCTGAAGAGATCGGAGACGTCAACCATGGCGGTGAGTGACACCGCTCGGCGGACGAAGACGTCCGACGTTCCCGAGCGTTCCGGCCTCGTGCGAGCGCTGTGTGCCGGTGCGATCACAGGCAGGCGCTACCGGTGCCGCGGCAGAGGGGGCTCCTCCGTGGCCGCCCACCATCAGTTGATCCGGCGTCCTCCGCACGTCGTAGGGCGGTGCTGGCCGATCCCGCGTGCTACGGGAGTGGGTGGTGGGGCCCACCGGGTCCGTGCCGCTTCGACCGGACCTGGCCCGTCGTCGGTTCCAGGCTCCACTACACCGTGCGGCTGGGTCCCTGGTCGGCCCAGGGGATCACCACGGTCCGCCGCCAGGAATCCGGGAGCGAGCTGGAGCTGGAGGCCTCGTTCAAGCCGCTGGGCACTGCGAGGATCTTCCTCCAGTTCAGGCCAGGTTCGTGGAAGAGGGTCCCGCCGAGGAGGCTCACGCCGGGGCCGGCCATGCCTGACGCGGTGGTGATCGGCGCCGGCCCCAACGGGCTGATCGCGGCCAATCCGCTGGCGGATGCCGGGTGGAGCGTGGACGTCCTGGAGGCCCAGCAGGAGCCCGGGGGCGCCGTGCGCAGCGACCGCGGCGTCCACCCCGGCGCGCGCACTCGAATGCCCTCGCTTCTCCCCCGGGCCGGAGGGTCTCCGTGGAAAAGTGTGACCCGGCCTTCGTCGGCGCATTCCACCCCGTGCCTGGCCGCCCGGCGCCGAAGCAGCGGTTCCGGCCGCGCCGGTCGGCACGCCGCTCGCTGTTCTACGATGCCGTTGAGAACCGCCTCGGGCGGCGGTACCGGAGGGGCACATGGCGGAGCAGATCCGGAAGCCCGCAACGGACACGGGCCCGGACGCCGCACGGCAGCAGGCGGTGCGACGAGCCGGTCTTTCGACCGCCCCCGATACCGGCATGGACCGGTTCGCCCGGCTGGTGACACGACTGCTCCGCGTGCCCGTGGCCCTCGTGTCGCTGATGGAGCGGGACAGGGTGATCCTGCCCGGGATGGCCGGTCTGCCCGACCCCTGGGCAAGCAGCCGCGCGCTACCACTGTCGCATTCGCTGTCCCGGCACGTGGTGGCGTCCGGGCAGCCGCTGATCGTGCCCGATGCCCGTGCCGACGACCGGCTGCGCACCGACCCGGCGATCGCGGCCCTCGGGGTGGTCGCGTACGCCGGAATGCCGCTCACCGACGCCGACGGCCTTGTCCTTGGATCCCTGTGCGCCCACGTCCACGAGCCCCGCGCTTGGAGCGGCACCGAACAGCAAGACCTGGCCGACCTCGCAGCCGCCTGCTCCGCCGAACTGCGCCTGCGGATCCTGTCGGCTCAGCGCCGGTCCACGCAAAAAGTACTGGAGACCGCACGGGCCACCGCAGAACAGGCCCGGCGCGACGCGGAGCGCCTGGAGCACGAGGCCCAGGCCGGCCTCGACCACGCCGAGCTGCTCCTGAGAGCCTCGGAAGAGCTGGCTCAGACCTCCGGCCTCGAGGACGTCCGCCGGCGGCTGCGGGATCTGTTCAGCGGCGTCGGCAAGCCCGCGTACGTGGGACTGCTGGTCGCCGACGAGCAAGAGCTGCGCCGGATCCCCCACCCGGACATCGTGTACGCGCTGGAGCGGGAAGTCCCCCTCCTCGCCACTGACGCCGCCTTCCCGAGCGCCCTGGCCTTCCGTGAACGCCGGACGGTGTTCGTACCCGACCGCCAGGCGCTCGTCGCCGACCACAGCCCCGAGGCGGTCGCCGCCTTCGACCGCATGGGCTTCAGCACGGTGCTGTGCCTGCCACTCTGGGGCAGCCGCGCCCTGCTCGGAATCCTCACCATCTGCTGGACCAAACCACACCAGGTGAGCATCACCGAGCGGGCCACGCTCACCGCCGCGGCCGGCTACATCGCGCAGGCGGCGGAGCGTGCTCTCTACCTGGACGAGCGGATCTCGGTCGCCCGGCAGCTGCAGGAAGCCATGCTGACCGATCTCCACCTGGCCGACCACATCGAGCTCAGTGCGCTGTATCAACCGTCCGCGAACGACAACATGATCGGCGGAGACTGGTACGACGCCTACCACCTGCAATCCGCCCCCTCCGGCGGACCTGCTCCTCTCATGATCACGGTAGGCGACATCACCGGCCACGACATGCACGCCGCGACCGTCATGGGCCAGGTCCGCAGCATGCTGAGACAGGCCACCCTCGACCATCCCCCCTACAGCCCCGCAACCGCTGTCACCGCCCTGGAGGCGGCATGTGCCGTCCTGCCCATCGAGGCCGGCGGCACACTGGTCCACGCGCGCCTGGACCCCGTCCACGACGGCCCGGGCTGGAACCTGACCTGGTCCAACGCCGGACACCCCCCACCGCTCCTACGTACCCCTGACGCCCGCGTCGCCCTCCTCACCGAGCACGACATCCTCCTGCACCAGGACTTCGAACCGTCCCACCGCACCGAGCACCGGATCACACTCCCCCCGAACTCGACCCTGCTGCTCTACACCGACGGCCTCATCGAGCGCCCGGGCCACGACATCGACACCGCCATCGCGCAACTTGTCGCCCTGCTGGCCCGCCACGGGGACGAGCCGCTGCCCCAGCTGGTCCACCGGATCAGCAAGCGGCTGGCAGACCCGCGTCCCGGGGACGACGTCGTCGTGCTCGCCGTGCGCGTGCCCTGACGCCGTCGGGTCTCGTCGCCCACGTCGCGGTGTCTCCCGACGCACCATTCAGCACAGAAGTGGTATGTATCGGATAAAAGGGAACTCGGGCGAGGCCCCACCTCTCCGTAAGGAGCCTCACCCATGTTGGTGCCGGCCATTGCCGCTGCAGTGACGCGCTCATGGCGCGAGGCCGCCGTCCCAGCGAGCGCTTCGGCCCGGAATACGAACGGACCATGAAGGGATCCGACGGCCGGCTCGCCGCCGAACGTGAACTCAGGGAACGCGGGAAGCGGCACGACGGGGTGGACATCAAGCCACTCCGCGCCCCTCGAGCACTCCCGCGCCGCACACGGAGTGGAAGCCCTCAGCGCCCACAGCCAGGAGACGACCGAGCAACTGCGGGGTGCCATGGCGCACTACCGCAGTGAACGGCCCCTCCGGTCTCCCTCCGGCATTTCATACGCACCACCGCTCCGGCGGTTCAGCCGACCCCCCGGTGCGCGGCGGCCGGGCGGGACCGGGCGCCGGGGCGTCTTCCGTCGGGTCGCCAGCCCGAACCCACCTGTTCCTGCGTCACCCCGCGGCGGCGGTGAGCGCTCCGAGGGCGCTGGCCTGGGTCCGCCAGTCGGTCTGGTTGGGGCTGGTGCCGGCCCAGCGCTCACCGAGGGCGTTGAGGGAGGTCCGGTCCTGCGCCCACAGGGTGTCCGCCTGTTTCTGCGCGTAACTCCGGTACGTGCCCGAGCCGGTGACGGCCGCCAGGTCGGAGAGGTTCCGCATGAAGATGCCCTTGAACTGCTTCTGGTTGTCGTCGCAGGCCGCCGAACCGACGTCGCAGGACTCGGTGAGCACGCCGCCGACGGTCAGCGCCGCGTTGCCGATCGCCGCGTCGGCGAGGGTCCGCGCGGTGGTCAGCAGTGAGCCGTCCCCGGTCGACTTCCACAGTTCGGTGAAGCCGCCGATGGCCAGCCCCTGGTTGTAACTCCACACGGTGGAGCCGTTGTTGGTGCACGCCGAGGTCAGCCCGTCGTTCACCAGACCCGAAGAGCTGATCATTCCGCTCGACCTGTACCAGGCGGCGGACGTCTTCGCCCGCTGGAGCCAGACGGTGTCGCCCGGGATGCGCTGGTGCAGTGCGGTGGTCAGCCACAGGTACTGCCCGTTCGTCACGGCGTTCTTGTAGGTCCGTTCGCGGTCCCACCACACGCCGCCGCCGCAGGTGCCGGTGTCCCAGTACTGCTGGACGTAGCCGGCGATGGTGACGGCCTCGTCGAGATAGCGGGAGTCGTGGGTGTAGTCGTACGCGTCGATCCAGGCGATCGCCCACCAGCCCGAGTCGTCGATGGAACGGCTGATGAAGTCGCCCTCGATCGCGTCCGAACTGCGCACTCCGGCGGCGAAGACACCCTTGTTCCGGTCGAAGGTGCGCGCGATGACCCAGTCGTAGTCGTGCGTGCCGGAGGTCTTCGCGAAGTCGATGAGGGAGGTGAGGGTGGCGGCCGAGTTCCACCAACTGCTGGGCCACCAGCCGTTGTAGGGGTCGTACGAGGTCATCAGCGTGTCCGCCGCCGCGCGCGCCCTGGTCGGTGCGGGCCTGACCCAGGCGGTGCAGCTGCCCTCGTTGTGGCTCGCCTCCCGGCCGCAGGCGCGGACCGCGCCGCCGTAGAGCAGGCCGCGCGGGTCGCGGGTGGCGTACATCGCGGTCCGGGTGCCGGTGGCTCCGGACGGGGTGCTGGTACGGCCGAGGGACGAGCCGTCCGGCCAGGACGAGCCGCCGTCCCAGGAGCGGTCGAGCCAGATCTCGTCACCGGCGCCACCGGTGTCGATGCTCGCCCAGGCCATGGAGTTCTTCTGGTCGACGTGCAGGCGGATGGTGCGGCCGTAGAGGGTGGTGGACGGCACCGGCTGGTCGTCTCCGGCTGCCTGGCCGGCGCCGGTGCCGTCGCAGAGGGTGTCGCAGACGGTGGGACGGACCCAGTTCGTGCAGCCGACGCCTGCCGCGTCACCGCAGGCCCGGATAAGCCCCCGGCGGTGGTTGCGCGGGTCGGTGATGTTGTACATCAGCGTCCTGGTACCGGTCCAGGTGCCCGGAACACTCGCCTTGCCGAGCAGTCCCTCCCAGGTGGCGCCGCCGTCCCAGGAGCGGTCCAGCCACACCGAGTCGCCGGTCACGCCGTCGTCGATGCTGGCCCACGCCATGTCGTCGGCGTCGGACACGTGCAGTTGCAGGCGGCGGCCGTTGAGGTTCTTCTCCGGCACCGGGAAACCCTCCTGCCGGGCCTGCGAGGGGTCCAGTGTGTCGCAGGCGAGGACGCAGACCTGGGTGGCGGCGGACGCGGGTGCCGCGGCCGGCAGCAGGGCGGCGAACGCGAGCGCGACTGCCGGCAGGAGGCCGAGAAGACGTGATGTGACAACGATGTCTGAGCTGCGTGAGGACACCGGGACTCGCCTCGATTCCACGATGGGGACGACGGTCGGCGCGTGGGTGGCGGAGGCCGCGGGCTCTTGTCGAGCCGGGCCGGGTTCGAGCACCGGTCCGTACCTGTCTGCGAGGCAGTGAACCGGCTTGGCGAGTCCCTGTCAATGTCGCCGACGCGCCTTCGGGTCACTCCGGTTGTGCCACCGCGTCCCTCTGGAGTTGCACCGCCGCGAGCAGGCTCAGCTTCGGCTCCGCCTGCCGCAGTGCCTTCACCGCGGCGACGGAGGTGATGTCCCCGGTGAAGCCGACGGCCGCCAGCCGGGAACGGACCCAGCGGGCACGCAGCCCGCTCTCGGTGGCGCAGGCGGTGGACTCGACGAGCGCGACGGCTTGTTCCAGGCCCGGACGGTCCTCCGGCGGGGCTTCCGCCAGCGCCTGCCGCAGGGCCGCGGCGATCACGTCCGCGTCCCGGATGGCCAGCACGAACGTGTTCTTCTTGCTCAGTCCCGTGATTCCTGTCATGGGGAACAGCCTGGCGGTCATGCCCGCGCGGGCCAAGCGACTTGAGGAGGCTCAGAGGTGCCGTCGGGAGGGCGCGGGTTCGGCAGCCCCTCCCGGAGCGCGGAGTTCGCCGCGCCCTGCGGGCGTCGGGCCGATCCGGCCGGGACGGCTGATGCCTTTGCGCGGACCGTCGTTCCGGTGATGAGGTGGCAGGGTGACCGATCAGGATGACACGGGGGCCGTCCGGCCGTTGACCCTGGCCTGGGTGAACCGGCAGCTGAACCCCGGTGAGCGGGTCCTCAGGACGGAGGCGTTGCACGGCGGCATCACCGCCGAGATGCGGCGGCTGACCATCGGTACCCGGGACGGAGAGACCCGCAGCCTGGTCCTGCGGACCTTCGTCGACCCGTCCTTCGTGGCAGAAGCCGAGGACCTGCTGGAGCGGGAGGCCCGGGCCCTCGCCCTCCTCACCGCCACCTCCGTGCCGGCACCGAGGCCGGTCGCGTCCGATCCGACCGCCGCGCGGTGCGAGTACCCGTCCCTCCTGATGACACATCTGCCGGGCCGGACGGTCCTCGACGACCAGGACGTGGAGACGCGGCTGCGCCCGCTGGCCCGTCAGCTCGTCGCCGTTCACGCACTGCGCCCTGCCGAGCGTCCCCGGACGTACGGGGCGTGGACGAGCGCCGACGCCGTCACAGCTCCCGACGGCGCCGACGCGGCCGCGTGGGCCGCGGCGGCCGACGTGATCCGCAGGCCCGCGCCGCCGTACGACGGGCGGTTCCTGCACCGGGACTTCCACCCGGGCAACGTGCTGTTCGACGTGTCCGCCCCGAGCCCGGCAGGCCCCCGGATCACCGGGGTCGTCGACTGGGTGCAGACCTCCTGGGGGCCGGCGGACCTCGATGTGGCGCACTGCTCCACCAATCTCGCACTGCTGCACGGCCCGTCGTGGGGTCTGCGGTTCGCGGAGGCGTACGAGGAGGCCGGCGGCGTGCTGGCCGCGGCCGCGGACGAACGGTTGTACTGGCGGCTGCTGGACGCTCTGGCCTTCGCGTCGGATGTCTGCTCGGTGGCGAGGCCGTGGCGGCAGGCGGGCCGGGCGGAACTGACGACGCGGGCCGTGGAGCGGCGACTGGACGCGTACGTCACCACGCTGCTGTACGCGCTGGGCTGAGCCCGGGCCCCTGTCGGTCCCGGGCACGGCACGAGCCGCCGTTCCCGCACCGGACTGCGGGGCGCGGCAGCTACGGCGTGCGCACTCTTGGCGTGCGCGCGCGGCCGGGTCCGTCTCGTTTCGGGTGGCGGTGGCCTCGCCCGGTCCCGCCACCCGCCGGGACCACCGTAGGTCGTCGACTCCCCTGTGAGCGCGACAGGTTCACGTGCCTGCAAGGCGACCCCCTGGTGATCGGGTTCGTGAGCGGAGGGTCCACCCCGTTCCACACCTGTCTGCGACGGGCCGTGGTGAAGACCGCCAGGCACAGCTTCGCCAGGATCCTCACGGCGGACTCGCATCAGGACGCGGCACGGGAACTGTCCAACATCGAGGACATGACCGCGCGCAAAGTGGGTGTGATCATCATCCAGACGGTCAGCACCGACGCGCTGGAGAAGGACATCGCGAAAGCGGCGCCGCCTCCGGCCTGCTCGTCGGCGGCTCCACCAGGGCACTGCCGGCCAACGCGAAGGTGGTCGCCGCCCAGCCGGGCATGTTCGACGCGGCGAAGGCGAAGAGTGCCGCCGCAATCATGATCAAGCCCCGTCCCGACCTGGACTACGCGTTCGTCGCCAACGAGGAGACGGCCTTCGGCGTGCGCGAGGCGTTCGACGCGGCCGGGGCCACGGACGTCAGGATCGTCACCGTCAACGGCACGGACGAGGGCCTGGCCGCCCTCAAGGACGGCCGGTTCGCCGCCACGGTCTCCAACTCGGTCTCCGGCATGGGGCGGATGGCGGTGCAGAACACGATCGCCCCGCTGCACGACGAGCACGTGGACAAGATCGCCAAGGCGCGGATCAGGCTGGTCACCAAGGACAACGCGGGCACCGCCCCGCTGTACTGCCCCACGGACCAGTGACCGGCGGCCCTCAGTCGGCGTCACTGCCACGGGTGGGTGCGGACCCGGGCGCGTCGTCGTCGCGAGTGCGCCACGCAGCGACGGCTCGACGCCAGGAAACGATGACATCCGGCAGCTGGTCCAGCAGCTGCTTCACGCCGTATATGACGGCGGAGGCGACGCCGCAGGCCGCCAGCACGAAGAGGATCGACTGCTCCAACTTCCCGACTCCCGTCTTGTGAGCGGTAGTCGGGCTGGGACGCGGGCCGGGAAGAAACATGGCAGGTCTCAGATCGACCACCGCGGTATCCGCTGTGATCAACTGAGGCCCTGCCGACGTACAGGCCGCGTATGGAGTTGGGCTCGTTGCCGCGCGCAGTCCGGGTGACTGCTGGTCGGCCATGAGGACGTCGGACCGTTCCCCCCGAATGAGGCCGAGATTACGAAGGGTGCGCGGGTGATCGCAAGAGGGTGACGCCGATGCGATGCTCCTGTGGCGAGCTGCGCGTCGTGGGATCCGGCCGGAGCACACGCCGGCCGCTCGACGGCCCGGACTCCGGTGTCGCCGCCCGATGCCGGGCGTCGGCCACCTCGCCGTAGCGCCGGCCAGTGATCATTGTCTCGTGCCCCAGGGCGGCCCCGCGGGCTGTCCCGGCCGACGGCGCACTCCGCCCGCCCCGCCGCCGGCCTGCGGAAGGTCCACGAAAACCCTTTGCCGGCGGGTTCGTTGAGATCTTGGGGAACCGGCACCGGCCGCGGGCGGCCGGCACCCGCCCGAGCACGGTGTGCCGTGTGCGACACGTGTGGGGATACAAGGGGCAGCGGTTCAAGGGGAGGTACTGTGTTCGAGGCTCGAACGGTCCTCCGTGAGAACCGCGGTGACCACCGCGATGGGCAAGTCACCCGTCTGAGCCGCCTGCACGCGACCTCTGAAGATGGAGCCGATGAACGTGTCGACCGGCGGCAGACAGCTGCGCAGCCGTGCCGCCATAGCAGCCTTCGTCTGTGCGATCACCCTGTTACCCGGCCCGAGTTTCGCGGCCCCGGGCACACCCGATCCACGGAGCGACCAGTCGATCGAGGACATCCACAACGAGCTGAACGGCCTCTACCGCGAGGCGGAGGTGGCCACCGAGGCGTACAACACCGCCGACGTGAAGGCGACGGAGCAGGAGAAGCGGCTCACGTCGCTGCACAAGGACCTGGCCCGCGCCGAGAGCCGGCTGGATGATCTGCACACCCTCGTGGGCGTGGCCGCCCGGACGCAGTACCGCGGGGGCAATCTCGACGCCACGGGCATCCAGTTGCTGCTCGGCGACCACCCCGACCAGGCCCTCGACGAGGCCTCCCAGGCCCGCCAGGCGATGCGGAACCTGGTCAACGTCTCCGAGACGCAGAAGCGCGCCCGCGCGGAACTGGACCGGCAGACCGACGCCGCCGCCGACAAGCTGCGGGAGCTGAAGAGCAGCCGGGCGCGGCAGGCCGAGGCGAAGGGGAAGATCGAGAAGAAGATCGCCGAGGCCGAGCAGATCGAGGCGGGGCTCAAGAAGGAACAGACCCGCAAGCTCGCCCAGTTGGAGAACCAGGAGGCGCAGGAGGCCAAGTCCAAGTGGACGGGCCCCGGTTCCGGCGGCACCTCCACGGGTCCCGGCTCGGGCAGCGGTGGGCCGAAGGCGAGCGGCGCGGCCGCGAGGGCCGTCGACTTCGCGATGGCCCAGATCGGCAAGCCGTACGTGTGGGGCGCGGTGGGCCCCTCGTCGTACGACTGCTCGGGACTGACCTCCACGGCCTGGGCGGCGGCCGGACACCCCATACCCCGGACCTCGCAGGCACAGTGGCAGGGGCTGACCCGGGTCAGTCTCGCCTCCGTGCAGCCCGGGGACCTGATCATCTACTACGACGCCACCCACGTGGGCATGTACATAGGAGGCGGGCGGATCGTGCACGCCCCGCGTCCCGGACGCACGGTCACCATCGCGCCGGCCGCCTCCATGCCCATCGTCGGTGTCGTCCGACCCGGAGTCTGAACGGATGACCTACTCGCTGACCCCCCGTAACGAGGGAAACCTGCCCGCGCTCAGCGCACCGCCTCTGATCCGGCTCGACGCCTACGTGGCCGAGGACGGGTCGACGGTGGTCAACGGCCATCTGCTGGAGATGGGCGGCACGCGGCCCCCGAACGAGGCGATACTCGACGCCATCGCCATGTTCGCCCGCACCCTGCGGGCACCGGTGGCGGCCACCGTCATCGACCGGACCGTGCAGCAGGTCGCACGGCTGCGTGTGTACCCCGACGGCTCCAGCCGGACCATCGCCGACGAGGAGGACCTGCCGCCCGGCCGTGAGCGTACGGCCGCGGAGGAGGAGTCGTTCCCGCCGCTCGCCCGCGTCGAGCGGATCATCCAGCACGCGCAGCGCGAGGAACTGCACGCCGCGTTCGTCCTCGCCAGCGCGCTGCGCGAGCACCTCACGCTGCGCCGGGGCGCGGAGGACGAACTCTCGCTGGAGGCACGGGCGATCGAGGCGTACCTCGCGTACCAGCGGGGCGACTACATGCTCTCCACCGTCCTCGCGCTGACCGTCGCACGCATCCGCTGCCGCACCGATCTGAACCGGGCGGCACCCGAGGTGGCCCGCGCCACCGCGGCCTGGCAGCGGCTGATCGACGACGGCCAGGTGGCCACCCGGGGGCAGGAGCTGCTGCACATGTGGGAACACCTGTCCGCGGGCGGCGTACTGCTGGAACCGTCCCATCAGGCGATGGCCCAGGCCGTCCGGAGCCGGCTCGGCCGGGGCGGCCGGTCCGTACCGGCCCCGGCCACGGCACCGGCCGTGACCTCGGGCCAGGAGCCGCTCGCCCCCGAGGACAAGCCGCTCAAGCCCACGCGACGGGGACTCAGCCGCTTCACCCGGTGGCCCGGCCGGTCCACGGAGGCACCGTCCTAGCCGGGTTCGGCGACGCGCCGCCCGAGGGCACGGGTCAGCCCTCGGCGGCGCGGTGACCGTGCCGGCCTGCGCGGGTTCACCCGCGGCAGCGCGGGGTGCCGGGCCGGCTCAGAGCGTGAGCAGCTCCTCGTAGAAGCCGCCGAACTCCCGCCGCGGATCGATGAGATGGATCTCCAGGATCCAGTGGCAGGTACGGCCCGCCTTGTCGGTGCGGCGCAGCGGCGTGTCGTTGGCGGGTGCGATGTACGACTCGGTGTCCGCGCCGTCGATCTTCTCGTGCGGGAACTCGCCGACCAGGTGGCCGGCGTGCCAGCCGCCCAGCTCCCAGCCGGCCTCGGCGGCCAGCCGCTCCACCTCGGCGTACAGCCGATCCCCGGTGACGGCCGGGTCGGCCTCGAAGAACCGCTTGCCCGCGGCGAACACCTTCGGCAGGTCGTCGCGCAGCCGCCGCTTGACCGGGTCGTCGCCGAGTACGAAGGTCCGCCCGAAGTCCGCCTCGTACTCCTCGAAGATCGGCCCGAAGTCGGCGAACACGATGTCGTCCGCGCCGATCAGGCGGTCCGGCGGGTTCTCCCGGTACGGCTTGAGGGTGTTCGGGCCCGAGCGCACGATCCTCTTGTGCCAGTGCCGGGTCGTTCCGAAGAGTTCGTTCGCCAGGTCACGGACGCGGTCGCTGACCGCCCGCTCCCCTGCGCCCGGCGCCACCAGCCCCCGCTTCTCGATCTCGGTGAAGAGCCGCTCGGCCTTGGCCTGGGCGTCCAGCAGTCGGGCCGCCCGCGTGGGTTCGTCATGAGCCATAGCAGGGAAGCTAGGTTTGGCTGCGCTCGCCAGTCAAACACATTGAACGTCACCTTCGCCCCGTTCCCTGTCCCTGTCCCTGTCCCTGTCCCTGTGAGGCGCCTAGTCATGAGCCTGAGCATCCGCAACCAGATCCCCGGCACCGTCACCTCCGTGACCCCCGTGACCCCCGGCGAGGTGATGGCGACCGTGAAACTGCGCCTGGCCGGCGGCCAGGACCTCACCGCGGCCATCACCCTGGAGGCGGTCGAGGATCTGGCGCTCGCCGAGGGGTCGGCCGTCCGGGCCATGGTGAAGTCCACCGAGGTCGCCCTCGCCACCGGCCCGGTGACGGGGCTGTCCATCCGCAACCGGCTGCCCGGCACGGTGCGCGATGTCGCCGTGGGCGGGGCGATGGCCACGGTCAAGGTCACCGTCGAGGGAGGCGAGCTCACCTCCGCCATCACCAGGGACGCGGTCACCGACCTGGGTCTGCGGGCCGGGTCGCCGGTCGTGGCGCTGATCAAGTCGACCGAGGTGTCCCTCGCGACTGCGTGACCCAAGTCGTCCGTGGCCGGGCGTTGACCGGCCCGGCTCCCTCGCGCGGCGCCCGGGCCCCGCGCCCGTCGAAGGCGGCCAGCGCTCGACGGCGGAACGGGGGCGGTCCCCTCGCTCCGGCTGCCGCGGGTGCCCCGGCTGCTCGATGTGGCGACGGTGCCGGCCGTCCGGGTCCTGGCCGCCTCCAGCCGGGTGACCGCTCCCGAGTCGGGGACCTCGGCCGGCAGGGCCCACCGGCGGGTGGGGACCGGGGCGAGCGGCTGCCGCAGGACCTCAGCCCGCCCGCCGCGGGTCGGGCCCGCCGACTCGTCGTGACCTCAGCCCGCCCGCCGCGGGTCGGGCCCGCCGACTCGTCGTGGTGGTCGAGACCTCGTCGACGCGTGCCGCGTGCCCCGCGGCCGAGGGTACGCGCCGCCCGGGCCAGGCTCGCCGTACGTTCGCCGTCCTGGAGGGGCGGGGGCCCGCCTCGTACGGGCCGGTGCCGGCCACCGTGACGCCGTCTGCGCCGGCTCGCGGAGGATCGTGGCACTGCGCGTAGCCGAAGGCGCCGGCCTGCGGGCACCCGGCGCGCTCCGGTCCGGCCGCGCCCCGGGTGAGCGCCTACCCTGCGCAGGGAAGGCAACCGTCACCAGAGGGGATCCGCATGGCAAGCGACCGACCGGGCACGGTCGAGACCGCCGGCCGGATTCCGCCAGGCCGGCGCTGGTGCACGGCTGGCCGGTCTCGCACTACGGCCCGGTCCCCCGCTTCCGCCCCGAGCGCTGGAACCTGCGGGTCTTCGGCGCCACCGCCTCGGGCGGGACACACGAGTGGGGCTTCGACGGCCTCTCCGCCCTTCCCCACGTCACGGTCGTCGCCGACCTGCACTGCGCGAGCGGTCCCACCTCCGCCGGCCACGAGTGGTACGGCGTCCCCGCCGCCACCGTCCCTCGTCTGGTCCCGCCCGCCCCCGGGGCCACCCACGTCATGACCTGGGCCGAGTACGGCTTCTCCGCCAACCTGCGCCTCGCCGACCTCACCTCGCCGCACACCCTCATGGCCACCCACCACAACGGCGAACCCCTCACCGCCGAACACGGCTTCCCGCTGCGCCTGGTGGTCCCCCACCTGTACGGCTACAAGAGCCCCAAGTGGCTGCGCGGCATCGAGTACATGACCGCCGACCGCCGCGGCTTCTGGGAGGAACGCGGCTACCACAACATCGCCGACGCCTGGCAGGAGATGCGCTGGTCCTACCAGGAGGCAGAAACCGACTGACCGGCTCCCGCGGCTCCCTAGCGGCTCGGTCAGGTGGGGCGGGCGTGGCTCGCCGCCGGCCGGAGGGTCTCGGTGACCGCGCGCGGGATGTCGTCGGCCGGGAACGGGGGGGTACGGCCGCCGGCGCCCTCGCGCGGCAGCACGTTCCACCAGTACCCGAGGACCACGGCGGACTGGGCGGTCCCGCGGGTCTCGTGCGGCCGGACCAAGACCGGCGCGCTGTCCCGCTCGGACCGGACCGCCGAGGTCAACAAGCTCTTGCGGATCGACGAGGAACCGGGCGCGCTACGCGGGCGGGAGGCGCGCGGGCTGCGCCGCTGATCCGGGTCCCCCGCGGCGGGCCGGGGTCAGGAGGGCTGGTCGGCCGCCAGCAAGGAGAGGGACTCCGGGGTGATCTCTCCCTCGCAGTGCCCGCATCCGGACTCCATCCGCAGGAGGTGACCGCACTCGTGCCGGAAGGCGACGGCCGGGGTGTCCACGGCCCATCTGTCGCCCCATTGCAGCAGGCCGATCATGACCGGGAAGAGCTCCCGCCCCGCCTGCGTCAGGTGGTACTCGTGGCGGGGCGGGTGCTCGCTGTACTGCCGTCGCTCGATCACGCCCGCCGCCTCCAGCTTGCGCAGCCGGTCGGCGAGGATGTCGCGCGGTGCGCCCGTGTAGCCGGCGATCTTCGCGAAGCGGTGCACGCCGTACGCCATCTCGCGCAGCGCGAGCAGCGACCACCGCTCACCGACGATCTGCAGGGCGGCGGCCATCGAGCAGGGGCGCACACCCGCCGGTACGCCCGCCATCACTGAGGTCAGCGGCTTGGCGACGGTCGCGGTGCGGTCCGTCCGCGACTCCCCGGCCTGCTGCGGTTGTACGTCCATGAACCCACGTTACCCCCGGTTGGTTGTGGTTCACGACCCACTCGGGATAGCGTCCCTCTCAGTAAGTAGGAAAATCAAACTCACCTGTGAGGACACCATGGCTGTACCCGAGGGGGCCTCCACCGCCGCGGCTGCCGGGCCGGTGACGACGGAGGACCCGCTCCAGGACCCGGCCGCCCGCCGGCACGCGCTCCGGGTGCTGGTACTGAGCAGCCTCGGCGCGTTCGTGGTGTTCCTCGACACCACGATCGTCAATGTCGCCTTCGAGACCATCGGCCGGAGTTTCCACGCCACGGCCGGACACCTGGCGTGGGTGCTCAACGCCTACAGCCTGGTCTTCGCCGCCGTCCTGATCCCGGCCGGCCGGCTCGCCGACCGCTACGGGCGCAAGCGGGTCTTCCTCATCGGCATCGTCGGCTTCGCGGCGACGAGCGCCCTGTGCGGGCTGGCGCCCGGCGCCGGCACACTCATCGCGGGACGGGCCCTGCAGGCGGCGTTCGCCGCCCTGGTCACCCCGACGTCGCTGTCCCTGATCCTCCCGGAGTTCCCGGTGGCCCGGCGGCCTGTCGCGATAGGCACCTGGGGCTCCATGGGCGCGGCGGCCGCCGCGCTCGGCCCCACCCTGGGCGCGCTGCTGACCCAGTACGCCTCCTGGCGCTGGATCTTCCTGGTCAACGTGCCGATCTGCGCCGCGATCGCCTTCTTCGGTCTGCGGCTGCTGCGCGAGGCCCGCGACCCGCACGCCCACGGCCTGCCCGACCCGCTCGGTGTCCTGCTGATCGCCGCGATGCCCGCCGCGCTGAGCCTCGGCATCATCGAGGGACCGAACTGGGGCTGGTCCGATCCGCGGGTGGCCGGCGCCTTCGTGCTCGCCGCGCTGCTGCTCGCGGCCTTCGTCCTGCGCGACCGCGCCACCGCGCAGCCCGTGATGGACTTCGGCCTCTTCCGGGTCCGGCAGTTCCGGCTGGTCAACGCATCGACGCTGGTGTTCGCCGCCGCCTTCTACGGCATGTTGCTCAGCAACATCATCTTCCTGCAGACGGTGTGGCACTACTCGGTGCTGCGCGCCGCTCTCGCCACCGCGCCGAGCCCGCTGGTGGTCACCGCCGTGGCCCGCACCGCCAGCCGTCTCTCCCACACCTACGGGGCGCGCCGGGTGCTGTCCTTCGGCGCCCTCTCCTGGGCCGCCGGGCTCGCCCTCACCGCGGCCTTCGTGGGCGCCACCCCGCACTGGGCCACCCACTGGCTGCCCGCGGCACTGCTCACCGGACTCGGCGTCGGGCTCACCCTGCCCGTCCAGTCCGGAGCCGCCGTGCAGGCGCTGCCGCCGGGGCGGTTCGCGCTCGGCTCGGCGATCAACGCGAGCCTGCGCCAGCTCGGCGCGGTCCTCGGCATCAGCCTCTTCGTCGCCGTCCTCGGCACCACCACCGCGGCCACCGCCGTCGACTCCTTCCACCGGGTCTGGTGGCTCCTCGCCGCCCTCGGCCTGGCCTCCGGCGCCCTGCTGTGGACACCGAGCCCGCGCAGCGCACCCGAGGAGGCGCCCGGCCGCTGAGGACCGGCGGCCGAGGAGCGGGACCCGTGCCCCGGAGTCACTCCGGGGGCACGTCCGTGCCCGGCGCGCCGCCCGCCGACGGCTCAGCGCGGGGGCGGCACCGGGAAGAGCATGCAGCTGCTGGTGGCATGGGCCAGCAGCCGGTCCGTTCCGTCGACCAACTGGGCCTGCGCGAGGGCGGTTTGACGTCCCTTGTTGATCACCGTGCCGATGGCGCGCACAGTGCCGGTCTCCACGGTGATGCGGCGCAGGAACTTCACGGTCAGGTCGAGCGAGGTGTACGCCATGCCCTGCGGGAGGGTGGACTGCACGGCGCATCCCGCGGCCGAGTCCAGCAGGACGGCGAAGATGCCGCCGTGCACGCTGCCGATCGGGTTGTAGTGCTCCTCACCCGGGGTCAGGGAGAAGACCGCCCGCCCCGGCTCGACCTCGTCCAGGGCGAAGTCGACGGTGTGGTTGACCGGCGGTCCCGGCAGCCCGCCCGCCTGCAGCTCGCGCAGGAAGTCGATACCGGTCATGCGTCCGGCGGCTTCCGCCAGGACCGCGGGATCGTCCCACTGATACGTACGCGTCCGTCCCACAGCACTGAGCCCTTCCATCTGACTTTTTCAAGCGAAGCTAGCTTCCCGTTCACCTGACTGTCAATGACGAAGCCAGGCCCTTACGATGGCGTCATGGAGTGGCTAGAGGCGAGCACGGAGAACTGCCCCGTCCAGCGCACGCTCGACGTGGTCGGTGAGAAATGGACCCTGCTGATCCTGCGGGACGCGGTCAACGGGGTCCGCCGCTTCGACGACTTCCACCGGCACATCGGCCTGTCGGAGGCGGTGCTCAGCGACCGCCTCCGGAAGCTGATCGCGGCCGGCGTCCTGAAGACGGTCCCCTACCGGGAGCCGGGCAGCCGCGCCCGCAACGAGTACCGGCTGACCCGCAAGGGCTGGGACCTGTGGCCCGTCCTCCTGGCACTCAGCCAGTGGGGCGAGACATACACCCTCGGCCCTGGGGAGAGCCCCCCGCTGGACGTGCGCCACACCGGCTGCGAGGCTCCGGTCCACGTCGTCGTCCAGTGCTCCGCGGAACACACCGCCCTCGCCCCCGACGAGGTCACCGCCCGGGTGGGCCCGGGCGCCCGCCTCCGGCCGTAGGGCGCCGCGCCACCGCCCACGGCTCACGGTTCGGGCCCGGCGCCGGGCCCCGTCGGGTGCGGCCCGCCGACCGGCCCATGCTCCAGCGGCCCGGCCCCGGACGCCCGCCTCCGGGGCAAGGCGCCGGGCGGACGCCCGCGCACCGCCGCCCCCGCCCGGCCGTGCGGCGGGCGGAGGACCTCCCGGCCATGCGTGCCACCACCGGGCGACCCGTACGCGGGACCAGCCGGGCAGAAGCACCATGCCCGCCGCCCAGGACCCGGCGGCCTCCTCCGGACTGCCGCCCGCCACCCGCGGTCCGCCCGCCCGGGCCGGCGGTCGGGCACGGCCCGGCGTGGATGCCCGCCCCACCGAGGCCTCACCGGCCTCATCGCTCCAGTCCTCCGCAACGGAACGGGCGAGCGCGGCCACCGGCGCCACGCCCACCGCATCGCACCCGGACCGCCCCTGCCCACCACTCGCGCGCCCCGGTCGGCCACCAGGCACGGTCCGGAACGGACCGCCGAGCGCACCGAGCGCCGCGGGACCGCGGACCGCCGCGACGGAACGGCCGAGCGCCCACCAGGACGTACGCCGTCGGGCGAGCGCAGGTGCGGCCCGCCGTGCCTCTGCCGGCCGGGCGGCCGCCTCCGGGCCGGCGTCCGCGCGTCGCGGCCTGCGGAGTGCGGAGTGCGGTTCGCGGGGTCGGAGCAGGCCGACGGCCGACCGGCGTCCGTGTCCGGGGGCGTTCGGGGGGCCGCAGGGCGCCTCGGCGGGGCGTGTCACCATCGGCTGGCCCGTGTGTGACCGCCTGCCGAGGAGATACGCCATGTCCGCCCGCCCGAGCCTGCTGTACGTGACCGACCTCGCCTACCCGGCGCGCGGGCGGCGGTACGGCGACGAGGACGTGTTCCTGACCTCCCGGCTCCGCGCGGACTTCGACATCGCCCTGTGCCATCCGCTGGACGCCGCGGCCCTGATGGACCGCTTCGACGCGGTCGTGGTCCGCAACAGCGGTCCGGTACTGCACTACCAGCAGGAGTACGACGCCTTCCGCGACCGGGCCACGGCGTGCGGCACCCGGGTCTACAACCCGTTGCACGGCCGGGCCGACATGGCCGGCAAGGGCTACCTGCTGGACCTGACCGAGGCCGGGCACCCGGTCATCCCGACCGTCGACAGGGCGGACCGTCTGGACCGGCTGCCCGAGAGCGACCAGTACGCGGTCAAGCCCAGGACGGGTGCGGACTCCATAAGCCTGACCTTCGTGGACCGGGACGGGCTCGCGGACCTCGCCTACGGCGACATCCTGGTCCAGCCGCGCGTCGACTTCCGCTACGAGGTGTCCTTCTACTACGTCGACGACGCCTTCCAGTATGCGCTGTACGCACCCGACCCCGGCCGCCGCTGGGTCCTCGAACCGTACGAACCCTCCGCGGCCGACCTCGTCTTCGCCCGGCGTTTCATCGACTGGAACACGCTCGGCCACGGCATCCAGCGGGTGGACGCCTGCCGGACCCGGCAGGGCGACCTTCTCCTCGTCGAGCTGGAGGACCTCAACCCCTATCTCTCCCTCGACCTGGTCGACGACCGGACGCGCGACGTCTTCGTCACCGGCATGACCGCCTCGCTCCACCACTTCCTGGAGGCCGGTCCGCGCGGCTGACCCTAGAGCGCGTACGGACCGGGCAGGTTGACCACGATCGCCTCCTGGGTGCTGCGCGCGATGACGACCACCGCCTCGTCGTCGGAGTCGGGGTTCTCCTCCCGGTGCGGCACGAACGGCGGGTCGAAGACGTAGTCGCCGGGCGAGGTGCGCAGCCGTACCTCCTGCGGCTCCGGGCCCGAGTCGTCCAGGAAGACGAACTCCGGGTGTCCGCCGACCACATAGATCGCGGTCCCGGACTCGCCGTGCCAGCACCGCTCGGTCGCAGCCGAGGTCGTGACCTTCCTGGAGGCACTGCGGACCGGGCTGGTGCCCGCGATCACGGTGGAGTCGAGCGCCTGGTGACGGCCGCCACCGCGGGCCCCCGGCCTCGCCTCTCCCCCGACTGCCGAAAGGAAAGGGCATGACCGCCCCGATCCGCCGGAGTCCGTCGCCGTCGGCCACCGTCCCCGACGGCGCGGACGTCCTCCGCGACACCCTGCGCCGGCATGCCGCCGGAGTCACGGTGATCACCTTCCCGGGCCCCGTCGGCTTCACCGCCACCTCCTTCACCTCCGTCTCCCTGCGGCCTGCCCTGGTGTCGTTCTGCATCGGTCTCGAAGCGTCCAGCACCCCCGCGGCGCGTCTCGCGGACCGCTTCGCCGTCCATGTCCTCGGCACCGCGAACGCCGGCCTGGCGGCACGGTTCGCGCGCAGCGGGATCGACCGGTTCGCAGGGGTGCGCTGGCAAGCGCAGCCGGACGGTCTGCCGGTCCTCGACGACGTCACCGGCTGGCTGTCGGCCCGCGTCACGCTCCGTCAGACCATCGGTGACCACCTGCTGGTCGTCGGCGAGATCGACTCGGGCGCGGTGGCCGACGCCGCCCCGGCCCTCGTCCACCACAACGGTTCCTTCGCGTCGGCGCACCCACTGGTGTGACCCGGGGCGGCCGGGAACGGCCGGGGTACGGTGCGGGCCGGGGAGCAGGTGGCCCGGCTCACACCATCCGGATGACGGACATATCGCCGCTCTCCGCGGCGGTACCCCGTAGGCTGGGCGGCGCAGCTGGTTCGCCCCGTCCGCCAGGCGGGATGCGTCGTAAGAGGGAACCCGGCGGGAATCCGGGACTGCCCCGCAGCGGTGAGTGGGAACGAACGCCGTCATACGCACTGGGTCCGACGTACGGAGCTGGGAAGCGACGGCCGGTGGGGGTACGCCCGCAGACCCAGATCCACACCCACATGTGCTACGCCGAGTTCGGCGACATCGTCCAGGCCATCGACGACCTCGACGCCGACGTCATCAGCCTGGAGGCGGCCCGCTCGCACATGCAGGCCGCCCGCGAGCTCGCCGCGCACGGTTACCCGCGCGAGGCGGGACCCGGCGCGTACGACATCCACTCGCCGCGTGTCCCGAGCGCCGCGGAGGCCGCCGACCTGCTCCGTACCGTCCTGCTCCGTACCGGCCTGAAGGCGATCCCCGCCGAACGGATGTGGGTCAACCCCGACTGCGGCCTGAAGACCCGTGCCTGGCCCGAGACCCGTGCCTCCCTGGAGTACCTGGTCAGCGCGGCCCGCACGGTACGCGAGGAACTGCCGGCCTCCTGACGGCACCGGCCCCGCCGGGCCGGGGCACTCCCGGTGCACCGGCCCGGCGTGGTCACTTCCCGTGCGGCTTCGGCTGGTGCGGCTTCCTGCCGCAGTTCTTCACGTCGATCCGGACGACCTGGGGGTCGTGGTCGCTCGCCTGGTCGGCGAACTCGGCGTTGATGTGGACGACGTCGTAGTCGTAGTGGGTGAGGGAGGGGCTGGTCAGGATGTGGTCCAGGGTCTGGCTGTTGCCGTCGTAGACGTAGCTGTAACGCTGGGACACCGGGAGGGTGTTGATCAGGTCGGTGAGGTCGTTGCCGTTCCCGGTGAGGGTCTTGACGGCGTCGGAGAACTCGAAGTCGTTCAGGTCACCGGCGGCCACGATCCGGGCCCGGGGGTCGGCGGCGAGCAGCGACTGGACGAAGGCGTTCTCCACCTCGGCCTGGAGCCCCCGCTGTGTCTCCGAGGAGCGGGTCGGCTCCTGGTAGCGGCCGTGGACCGGGTCGTCGCCGCCCTTGGAGATGAAGTGGTTGGCGATGACGAAGACCGTCTTGCCCTGGAACACGAACTCGCCGACGAGCGGCTTGCGGCTGTCCGTCCAGGCGGCGCTCGCCGGGTCGATCCGGCCCGGGGAGGCGGACAGGTGGGCCTGGCCCTTGCGGTCCTTGACCACCGAGACGGGCGTGGTGGAGGCGTCGCCCGAGGCGGCGCGGTCCACGAAGGAGACCCGCTTGGGGTTGAAGAGGAACACCTGGCGGATGTTGCCGCCGGGCTCGCCGCCGTCCTTGTCGTCGACCGGGTCGACATAGCGCCAGGAGTACGTGGGGCCGCCGGCCGCGACGATCGCCGCGGTGAACTTCTTCAGGGTCGCCTCGGCGGAGACGGTGCCGTCGTCGGTGGCGCCGTTGTCGTCCTGGATCTCCTCCAGGGTGACGATGTCGGGCGAGGAGAGGTTCTTGACCACACCCCTGGCGAGCCGGGCGAACTTGTCGTCGCCGTCGGTCGGGTCGAGGTTCTCGACGTTGTAGGTGGCGAGCGCCAGTTCGTCGCGGGACTGCTTGCGCGTCACCTCCTGCTCGAGGCCGTTGTCGACGGCCGTGCCGGTGGTGGCCGCGGAGGGGGCGAGCAGGTAGCCGCCGAAGTCGGAGTAGTCGACCGGGCCGGTGGTGGTGCCGGACAGCTCGTCACCGACGTTCAGTACGGGGGTCGTTCCGTCGGCCGAGACGATCTCGATGCGGCCGGTGTTCTGCTGGTCGTAGCCGCCGTAGAGGGTGCCCCCGCGCCGGGTGGGGTTCTCGTGCGGCTTGGCCGTCACGAACATCTCGCCGTAGGTGTTCGTCGCGCCGACCACGCGGGCGTCGGAGACCGAGGCGCGCATGCCCTCGAGGGACTCGTAGAAGTCCTGGGAGTACACGGCCGGCCGGAGGGTGAGGCCCTCGATGCTGCCACCGTCGGCCGTGGGGGTGTACTCGCCCGGGACGGTGGAGGCGTTGAGCGCGACCGCGTCCGGGAGGGCGTTGCCGGTGGACAGGGTGGTGGAGACCGGGCTGCCCAGCTCGGTGACCGACTGGGCGGCGGAGGCCGGGTAGTACTCCGAGACCTTGCCGCTGACCAGGACCGAGTCGCCGACCGAGACGGTGGGCGCGGCCGAGCCGGTGTACACGAACAGTCCCTCGCTGGTGGCGGGGTCGGCGTCCGGGGTGGGGTCCTGGATCCAGTAGCCCTTGCTGCCGGTGGTGCGCACGGCGGTGACGATGCCGGGGACGCCCACCACGTTCTGGCCCTTCAGGGGCGAGAGGCGGGTGCTGCCCTGGATGTCGTGGATGCGGAAGGCGCCGGGCTCGGTCGGGCCGCCGGGGCCGCCGCCGGTGCCGCCGCTCGCGGTGTCGCCCGCGCTGTTGGCCGGAGTGGGCGTACCGGCCGTGAAGTCCGCGGCGTTGTCGTCGGTGTCGGCGAGCGAGGCGGCCCGGGAGACGGAGGTGGTGTTGCTCGTCGCCGGGGCGTCGCCGCCCTCGCGGACGACGGCGGTGCCGTAGCCGAGGAGGTCCACGACGTCGGTGTTGCCGGTGCAGTCGGCGGCCGTCTTGCAGGTCAGTGCCGTGGTGCCCCTGACCAGGGCCACGGTGCCGGCGGTGGCGGACATCGCGATGGTGCCGGTCGCGTCGGCGGCCGGCAGCGCGGTCGTGCCGCCGGCGCCCGCGCCCTCGCCGACCAGGTAGGTGCCGCCGGCGGGCAGTGCGCCGGTGAGCGGGGTGACCTGCCACGGCGAGCTCGCGGAGGCGGAGGCCGGGAGGTACTGGAGGCTGTAGCCGTCCAGGGAGTAGGCCGCCGTGGAGCGGTTGGCCAGTTCCACGAAGTCGTTGGTGAGCGTCGCCCCGGAGTTGCCTCCGCCGCCGTACGCCTCCGAGATGACCGCGCTCGCCGACGGGGTGGCGAACGCGACGGGCAGCGGCGCCACGACGACGGCCGCCGTGGCCGCCGCGGCCACGAACGCGGCGCCGGCTACCCGCGATGCGCTGGGTCTGTGAATCTGCACGAGGATGACTCCTTCAACGTCCGCCGGACAGCGCGCACATGACGTGCCGTCGACCGGTGGGATCCATGCGACCGGCTGAGGTTACGCGCGTAGAAATGGCGTAACAAGGTGTCCGCGGTTAAATCTGCGGGTCCACTCGCGCTCGCGCCGCCCGGACCCGGGCCTATCGCATCAGCCCCGCCTCGCCGAACGACCGCGGCAGGAAGCGTTCGGCCATGCGCGCGTAGCCGGCCGAGTTCGGGTGCAGGCCGTCGGGGAGGTCGGCGATGTCCTCGGGGCCGAACAGCGTGGTGCCGTCGATGAGGTTCAGGTGCCGGTCTCCAGCCTTGCGCCTGCGCTCGACGTGTTCGCTCAGCAGCTCCCGCACCCGCTTCAACGTCAGCGCGCCCGAGGCGAGTTCGGCGGGGCGGTCGAGGGTGTGGACCTTGCCGTCGGCGCCCGGCAGCGTGGGGCCGGGCCGGGTTTCGACGGCCGGGCAGACGACGGGGCTGATGACGAGGACCGGCGTGTCCGGGTGCCCGTCGCGGACGGTGTCGAGGAAGCCGTGGAACGCCGGGACGAAGGTGCGTTCCCGCATGGTGTCGCCGTTCACGATGTTGATGCCCACTTCGAGGCTGATCGCGTCGGCGGGCAGGTCGCGGATGGCCCGGGCCATGAAGGGGTCGAGGTGGCACTCGCCGCCCAGGCCGAGGTTGACGAGGGAGCGGCCCGCGCGCCGGGCGACGATCGCCGGCCAGGTTCCGGTCGGGCGGTCCGCCTCCGAGCACTGGCTGATCGAGCTGCCGTGGTGCACCCACACCGGGCCGCTCGCCGGGGCCGGGCGCACCGACGCCTCCCCGGGGGCCCGTACGTCGACGAGCAGGGCCGCCCGTGAGTTGGGCAGCCAGATCTCGACGCGGCGCTCCCGGGGCCGGGCGCCGAGCGGGAACCGTAGGGTGGCCGGCGGGGACGGGTGCTCGTCCATGGCCATGGTGGCGGGGTCGACGCGGATGAGGGTCTGGCCGGAGGTGGTGACGGGGGGCCGCAGTTCGCCGTCGACGACCAGGTCGAAGACCGCTTCGGACGGCTCGGATCCGGCCATCACGACCTGGGTGAGCTGGGCGTCCACTTCGATCTCGGTGGCGTCCGTGAGCATCTCCAGCCGTACCCCGGAGGGCATGACGCTGGCGATCTCATAGGCGGTGTCCGCCAGTTGGGCGCGTCCGGAGGCGGGAGCGCGATGCAGGGAGAACCCGGCGGGACCGGAGGTCTTCTCCAGTGCCCCGGCGACGCAGTCGAGCGCGAGAGTGAGGACGGAACGCACGTGGCGGCTCTCCTTGGGATGACGTGGGAGTGTGCTTCTTCCCCGGATACCGGCCCGTGCCCGCGATCCCGGCGCCGACCGGCTCCAGGACGGTGATCATGCCCGTTCCGGACCGCCGGGGCGCCGTCCTGGCAGGATGTCGGCATGGAACGTGTACTTGGAATCGGCGGATACTTCCTGCGGGCCAAGGACCCGGCGGCCCTGAGCACGTGGTACCGAGACTGCCTGGGCCTGGACACCGACGACCACGGGCTGTGGCGTCAGGAGGCCGGGTCCACCGTCTTCGCGGCCTTCGAGTCCGGGACCGACTACTTCGGATCCCCCACCCAGCAGACCATGCTGAACTTCCGGGTCCGCGACCTGGACGCCATGCTCGCACAGCTCCGTGCGGCGGGCGCGGACGTGGCCGAGGAGAGGCAGGACATGGACGGCATCGGCCGGTTCGGCTGGGTCACCGACCCCGAGGGCAACCGGATCGAACTGTGGCAGCCCGCCTGACCGTGCCTGGGCCGAGCGGCGGCTCGGGCTGCTGTCCGTGGGGCCGGCCGTACCGGCCGAGGGTCTCCACGGGGGCTCGGTACGACGGGTGGGCCCCAGGTGGCACTCCCGTCCGCGTCGGAGCGCCGGGACCGGCAGCCGCTGTCCTCCTTGCGCCGGCTCCCGGGGTCGTCCTTCCCACGCCTCGCCCCGGCCGTAGGGGTCGCGAGGAGCTGTCGCGTCGCCCTCACCGGTGTGGGCCTTCCCGTGGGCCGGCAGTTCCTCGCGGGCCGCTCGCCGGGCCGGCCGGGTCGACCACGGGCGGGGTGCCCGGGCCCTGCGGTGCCGGTTCGTCGGGCGTGGTGGTCATGGCGTCGTACGGCGGTGTCCTGCGGCCGTCAGGAGATCCGGACTCCGGGCCCGGCCCGAACGCGTCGCGGCGGCCGAACCAGGCACACCGTTTTCACGTCGTGAAGATCGGGTGGCCTGCCGGGGCTCGCGGCGGGCATGCGTACGACGAGGAGGTGTGACCATGACCGAGTACCCGAACGCCCCTGTCCCGCCGCCTGCCGACGCGGCCGAGGAGCAGCGGATCGTGGCGGAGCGCAACACGCGGCTGGCGCGTGCCGGTGTGGCCCGCGCCGAGGAGCTGTTGCTGAAGTACTACCGGCTCTCCTCGCACGAGGAGTCGTTCGAGCTGCTGCGTGACGCCTCCCAGCGGTTCAACCTCAAACTGCACACCCTCGCCGCCGGTGTCGTCCGGCTTCCGGCACCCGAGCCGACGGCCTTGCGCTGGGTGGCGGGCCGGCCGCACGGGGCCCCGCCCCCGGTACCCGCCCTGCACCTGGACGGCACCCGTCCGCAGAGCCGGGGCGCGGTCCTGGACGCCGCCCTGCAGCGCACCCTGCGCATCACCGGCACCCGGATGGGCAATGTGCAGCTGGTGGAGAACCGGCTGCTGCGCATGGTCCGGCACACCGGGCTGGACCAGCGGTTCACCGACTACTTCGCCTTCGTCGACAGCGGGACCACCTCGTGCGCGCAGGCGGCCGAGGAGGCACGGCAGGTCACCGTGAAGGACGTCCGCTCCTGCGACACCTTCGACGAGCGTTCCCGGCAGGTGATCCTGCAGGCCGGCAGCCGCGCCTGCCACAGCGTCCCGCTGGTCAGCCCGAAGGGCGCCGTGGTCGGCATGATCTCCGCGCACCACGAGCAGCCGCTGCACGAACTCACAACCGTCCAGCTGGCCGCGCTGGAGCGACTCGGCTGCGAGGTGGGCCGCTGGTTGCTCTGGCACCACAACACCGTGGTGGTCGACGCCCTGAACCAGCTCCATGTCCGGGCCGCCCACCGACACTGAGTCCCCCACCTGCCCGAGCCGAAGACCACGGAATGAGAGCATCCGTTTCATGGATGATGGAGGCGGCCGTACGGCTCGATGGTGGGCGGCGCTGCGCCGGACCCCGGTGTCCGTCTGGAACGACGACGTGACGGACTGGGCGGCCGCGCTGACCTATTACGCCGTCCTGGCGCTGTTCCCCGTCCTGCTGGTCATTCTCTCGGTCCTCGGTCTGACCATCCCCACGGCCAGACCGGAGGTCATCGACCGCATCACGCAGGCCGCCCCGCTCGCCTCCCGTGCCCTGCTGCGCAGCACCCTGCGGCAGATGTCCGGTCAGTCGTCCGCGGCCTGGGCGCTGATCGTGCTGGGCGGGGCGGCGGCGCTGTGGTCGGGGTCCAGCTATCTGAGTGTCTTCCGCCGGGCGTTGCACGCCATGCACCGGATCAGCTCGCACCGGCCGGTCTGGCGGACCGCGCCCCGCATCCTCACCACGGCCCTGGTCCTGATCCTGCTGCTGCTCATCTCCGTCCTGGCCCTGTTCCTCACCGGCAGCCTGGCCGATTTCCTGGGCCGCGCGCTGGATCTCGGAAGGGGGCCGCAGGCCGCCTGGCACGCGCTCCGGTGGCCGCTGGCGGTCGCGGTGGCCGTCGGCACGGTGCTCGTCCTCTACCACTCGGGGCCGAAGTCCTCCCGCCCGGTCCGGAAGATGGCGCCGGGCGGTGTGCTGGCGGTGGTCCTCCTGCTGGTCGTCTCGCTGGGCTGCACCGTCTACACCTCCCATGTCACCAGTTACAACCGGCTGTACGGCTCGCTGGGCGGCGTCGTGATCTTCCTGATCTGGCTGTGGCTGTCCAACCTGGCCCTGCTGATCGGCGCCCAGTTCAACGCGGAGCTGGAGAAGACCGCTCAGGAGGAGTGAGCCGGGCCCCGGGAGCCGCCGGTCTTCCAGTCCAGGCGCAGGACGGCGAGGTCGTCGGTGTGACGGTCGGCGTTGAGGGCGCGGGTGCGGGCGATGAGCCGGTCCAGGTGGGTGCCGGGGTCGGCTGTCGCCAGTGAGTCGATGATGCCCAGCAGGCCGTCCACCCCGAGCCGGGCGCCGGTCCCGTCCGCGAATCCCTCGATGAGTCCGTCGGTGTAGGCGATGAGCGCCCCGTCGCCGGGCAGCGCCAGCGTGGTGGCGGGCCAGTCGCCCACTCCGGGGGCGATGCCCAGCGCGATTCCGTGGGCGGCGGTGACCTGCCGGGTTCCGTCGGGGGTGACCATCAGGGGTTCGTGGTGGCCGGCCAGGTGCAGGGTGAGGGTGCCGGCCCGCGGGTCCAGGGTGATGAGCGAGCAGGTGGTGAACAGGTCGCTGCCGACGCGTTCGGCGATGTGTATCTGTTCCAGCAGGTGCAGCAGGTGGTGGGCGCGGTGCCCGCCGAGGGTGAGCGCGCGCCAGGCGATGCGCAGGCAGACGCCGAGCGCGGCGGCGTCCGGGCCGTGCCCGCTGACGTCTCCGATGATCGCGTGGACCTGGCCGTCGTCGGTCTGGACGACGTCGAGGAAGTCGCCGCCCAGCAGGGCCTGGGCCCGTCCGGGGTAGTAGCGGCTGGAGGCGGTGACGGCCGGCGAGGACAGCAGGGGTTCGGGCAGCAGCCCGCGTTCCAGCCGGGCGTTCTCCTCCGCGCGCAGCCTGCCCATCTGGAGGGCGGCGTTGGCGAGTTCGGCCTGCTTGCGCTGGACCGCGTAGCGGACGGCGCGCTGCATCAGGTCGGGTTCGACCTTGCCCTTGACGAGATAGTCCTGGGCGCCGACGGCGAGCGACTCGACTCCGGCGCGGGGCTCGTCCAGCCCGGTCAGGACGATGATCGCGGCGTGGGTGTCGGCCTGGATGGTCTGGATCGTCTCCACCCCGGACGCGTCCGGCAGGTGCAGGTCGAGCAGGACGCAGTCCACGGGGCCGGCATCGAGTGCCCGGTGGGCCTCGGCGGCGGTGTGGCACCGTGTCAGGGTGTACGGCAGATCGGTGTCGTGGAGGAGCTCCTCGACCAGCAGGGCGTCGCCGTCGTCGTCCTCCACCAGCAGGACGTCGTACTGCTCGGCCACCTGCTCGCCGCGGCCTGAGGATGGACCGGTCACGACTGTGTCTCTCTGTCCGGTACGGCCGTCGCGGCCGTGGGGGCGGGTAGGGCGGGCAGGGTGAACAGGACGCGGGTGCCGGTCGGGTTGTCGGGGTCGATCGCGATGGTGCCGCCGTGGAACTCCACGACCTTCTTGCACATCGCCAGCCCGATACCGGTACCCGGATAGGCGTCCTTCGTGTGCAGCCGCTGGAAGATCACGAAGACTTTCTCCTGGAACTCCGGCGCGATCCCGATGCCGTTGTCGCGGACCTCGAACTCCCAGATCCCCTCGGCCTCCTGCGCGCCGACGTGGATCCGCGGCGACCGGTCGGGGTGACGGAACTTGATCGCGTTGGAGAGCAGGTTCTGCAGCAGCATGCCCAGCTGGGTCGTGTCCCCGAGCACGGACGGCAGCGGGTCGTGGGTGATCTCGGCGCCGGTCTCCTCGACGGCCACGCTCAGGTCGTCCAGGGTCGTGCTCAGCACGCTCTCCAGGTCCACGGTCCGCTGCTCGTTGTGGACGCGGCCCACCCGGGAGAAGGCCAGCAGGTCGTTGATGAGGTTCTGCATGCGGTTGGCGCCGTCGACGGCGAAGCCGATGTACTGGTCGGCCTTGTCGTCCAGTTGTCCGCCGTAACGCCGTTGCAGGAGCTGGGTGAAGCTGGACACCTTGCGCAGCGGTTCCTGGAGGTCGTGCGAGGCCACGTAGGCGAACTGCTCCAGTTCCGCGTTCGACCGCTTCAGGTCCGCCGCCTGCCCGTCCAGCAGCCCGCGGGCCTCCTCGCTGAACCGCAGCTCCGCCACCAGCCGCAGACGCATCGACTCCACGTCACTGGCGAGCCGGCGCAGGTCCGCGGGGCCGGTGCCGACGAGGGAACGGTCGAAGCGGCCCTGCGTCACGTCACGTGCGGCCGAGCCGAGCCTGCTGAGGGGCCCGGTGACGCCGCGTCGCAGCCCCTCGAAGACGAGTCCGGCCACCAGGAGGATGAGGGCCGCGATGACGGCGAACACCCAGTTCCGCAGGGTCACCGCCTGCCGCAGCTGACGGGTAGCCACCGTCCGCTCCTGCTCCAGGTGGGCCTGCTGGCGGGTCATCGCGCGCCGCAGGGAGTCGAACGCGGTCTTGCCCTCGGCGGCGCGTGCCGCGGTGATCTGCGCGGCCTGGGCGGGGGAGGCCGCCGCGACCGGCCGCGCGACGCGCTCCTGCCAGGTCCCGGCGAGTCTCTCCACCTCGGCCAGGTCGGCACGGGCCCGGCCGTCGCCGGTGAGCAGCGGCCGCAGCCGCTCGAGCGCGGCCCGCTCGCCGGTCACGCCCTGCGCGTAGGGCTGCAGGAAGTCCCGCTGCCCGGACAGCCCGTAGCCGCGGACGCCGGTCTCCTGGTTGACCAGCGCCTCCTCGACCCGCATCGACTCGATCAGGGCGGGCGAGCGCCGGTCCACCAGCGCGGACGTGATATGCGAGGTTCGCCACATCGCCCAGCCACCCAGCGACCCGAGCACCGTCAGGACGACCAGGGTGGCGGCCACGCCCACCCGCAGCCAGCGCCGGGTCGTCCAGTCGGCGAACGCGCCCGCGGCGCCTGACGGCTTGCTTGTCATCGCGGTGCGCTGCTCCCTCGGCCTGCCGTCCGGGCCGCACCTGGGCGCGCGGCAGAGACACTGTACTCGGGGCCGACAACGCATGTTGTCCCTCCCTGGATCAACGCCCTAGGGTGAGGCCATGCCCGCTCCCTCTCCCCCTCCCGGTCCCGTGAGCGGGGACACGGACGTGCTGGTGACCCAGGTGGTGGACGAACTCGCCCGGCTGCTCACGCAGGCGGCCACCGCCCCGGCGGCGGACCCCGTCGACGTGGCGGGCGAGGCCCGCTGGCATGCTCTGCTGCGGTTGCGGGTACTTGCCCGGGTCAAGCAGACCGTCCGGCACCTGGAGGACCAGGCCGCCCACGCCGCCGCCGAGAGCGGCGCCGGCTACCCGGAGATCGGCCGGGCCGTGAGCATGAGCCGCCAAGGAGCCCGGCGCCGCTGGCCCGGGCTCATCACCAACAGCACAGACCACTCCCGCCCCACACCCCGGAGCTCCCCCATCATGGCTGCCGCCACAATCCGTCCGTACGACGTGCTGCTGGTCGAGGACGACGTCGCCGACGCGATGCTCATCCAGGACGCCCTCACCGAGCGCGGTACGCGCAATCTCACCCAGGTCTCCGACGGCGTCGAGGCCCTCGACTACCTGCGCGACCCGGACAACGAGCGCCCCGACCTCATCGTGCTCGACCTGAACATGCCCCGCATGAACGGGCGCGAGTTCCTCGCCGTGGTCAAGGAGGACGCGGAACTGCGGACCATCCCGGTCGTCGTGCTGACCACGTCCGTGGCCCCCGACGACGTCAACGGCGCGTATCACCACCACGCCAACGCCTACGTCACCAAGCCCGTCAACCTGGCGGAGTTCGAGACGGCGGTGCGCAGCATCGACGCCTTCTACCTCGACATCGCCGTCAAGCCCCCCAAGGAGTAGGGGGCAAGCAGGGGGCGTCCTTACGGAGTCGTGACATGCGGGCCCGGGCACGTGGTCCGGTGGCCGTGCGGGCCTAGCGTGGCCGTATGCGTGTACTGGTCACCGGCGGTGCCGGGTTCATCGGGTCCCATGTCGTCGAGGCGCTGACCGCTCACGGCCACGAGGCGGTCGTGTTCGACGTGCGCGCCGATCCGGGCGCCGACGTGCGCAATCCGGCGGCGGTCGGGCGGGCGCTCACGGGCGTGGACGCGGTCTGCCACCAGGCCGCGATGGTCGGGCTGGGCGTGGGCTTCGGGGACGCGGCGGAGTACGTCTCCCGCAATGATCTCGGTACGGCCGTGCTGCTGGCCGCGATGGCCGAGTCCGGGGTACGGCGCCTCGTGCTGGCCGGGTCGATGGTCGT
Source organism: Streptomyces sp. NPDC059224 (assembly GCF_042754285.1). Taxonomy (NCBI): domain Bacteria; kingdom Bacillati; phylum Actinomycetota; class Actinomycetes; order Kitasatosporales; family Streptomycetaceae; genus Streptomyces; species Streptomyces sp. NPDC059224. Next base: position 147,049 of record NZ_JBHZAN010000019.1, on the reverse strand, counting down.
GTACGGGGAGGGACGGTACGCCTGCCCGCACCACGGTGCCGTACGGCCCGGGCCGCGCGCGGTCGCCGACCTGGAGGCGGGCCGGTTCGAACCGGCATGCCCGGTGTGCGGTGCCGAGCTGGCACCGGGACTGGTCGCCGAGGACGCGCCGGCCGATCCGCGCAACGTGTACGCCACCACGAAACTGGCCCAGGAGCATCTGGCCGCCGCCTGGGCCCGGTCGACCGGCGGGTCCGCCGCGGCCCTGCGCTACCACAACGTGTACGGGCCCCGGATGCCCCGTGACACCCCCTACGCCGGCGTGGCCGCGCTCTTCCGCTCCGCGCTCGCCCGCGGCGAGGCGCCCCGGGTGTTCGAGGACGGTCGGCAGCGCCGCGACTTCGTGCACGTCCGGGACGTCGCCGCGGCCAACGTGGTGGCCCTGGAGGCCAGGCCGGAGCCGGGTGCGCTGAGCGCGTACAACACCGGCAGCGGCGAGCCGCACACCGTGGGCGAGATGGCCCGCGCGCTGGCCGAGGCCCATGGCGGGCCCGCGCCGGTGGTCACCGGGGAGTTCCGGCTGGGGGACGTACGGCACATCACCGCCGACTCCTCGCGGCTGCGGGCCGAGCTGGGCTGGAAGGCCGAGGTCGGGTTCGCGGAGGGGATGCGGGAGTTCGCGCGGGCCGGGATGCGGGGAGCGTAGCCCTCCATGGACCGGTGGTGCTGTCCACGATCAGGAAGCGGCGGTGGGCAGCACCACCTCGAAGCAGCAGCCGCCGGGAATGTTGCGGACGGTGGCCCGCCCCTGGTGGGCCTCCACGATCCCGCGCACGATGGCGAGGCCGAGTCCCGCTCCGGCCGGGGGCGTGCGGGCGTGGCTGCCGCGCCAGCCGGTGTCGAAGACGCGCGGCAGGTCCTCCTCGGGGATGCCGCCGCAGCCGTCCGTGACGGACACCACGACGCCCTCGGGACCGCGCTCGGCGGCGACCGCGACCGTGCCGTCGGGCGGCGTCCGGCGGATGGCGTTCACCAGCAGATTGCCCAGCACCCGGCTCATCTCCTTGCCGTCCACCTCGACGGGCACCGGCTCCACGCGGTGGCCGACCAGGCGTACGCCCTGTGCGCGGGCCAGCGGGTCGGCGCCCGCGAGGGCGTCGCCGACGAGGTCGTACAGCGACATCCGGCTCGGGGTCAGCGCGAGCGCTCCCGCGTGGATGCGGGAGAGTTCGAAGAGGTCGCCGACCATGTCGTTGAGGCGCTCGACCTCGGTACGGATCTGCTTCAGGTAGCGGTCCGGGTCGGTGGCCACCCCGTCCTCCAGCGCCTCCGACATGGCCCGCAGACCGGCCAGCGGGGTGCGCAGGTCGTGCGAGATCCAGGCGACCAGCTCCCGGCGCGAGGTCTCCAGGGCGCGTTCGCGCTGCCGGGATTCCGCGAGCCTCGCGCTGGTGGCCGCCAACTCGCGGCTCAGTTCCGCCAGTTCGGCGGTGGCCGGGACAGCCGGCGCGGCGAAGTCGCCTTCCTCGCCGAACGAGCGTGCGGCGAGGGCGAGCTCACGGCTTCGGGCACCGACCCAGCGGCCCAGTATCAGCGCGCTGCCGAGCGAGACCGCGGCCGCCATCGCCACCACCGTCGTCACCACCGACAGGTCGTGCGAGGAGAGGAACATCGCCCAGGCGACGGCCAGGGTGCCGGCGAGCATCGCGACCACGCCGACGGCGGCGACCACGGCGATGGACACGGTGAGCGAGCGCCGCCGCAGCAGCCGCAGCGCGGCCGCTCCGGCGAGCCCGGTGAGGGCGGCACCGGCCAGCGCGTACAGGGCGATCAGCAGGGTGTCACGCATGCCGGCCCGCCTCCTGCCCGTCGGCCTCGGGGGCGAAGCGGTAGCCGACGCCCCACACCGTCTGGATCAGGCGCGGCCGGGCCGGGTCGTCCTCGACCTTGGCGCGCAGCCGGCGGACATGGACCGTCACGGTGGACAGGTCACCGAAGTCCCAGTCCCACACCTCGCGCATCAGGTCCTCCCTGCTGAACGCCCGTCCCGGGTGCCGCAGGAAGAAGGCGAGGAGGTCGAACTCGCGCAGGGTGACGGCGAGTTCGGTGCCGTTGCGGGTGACGCGGCGGGCGCCCGGATCGAGGGTGAGGCCGGCGGTGGAGAAGGAGTGCGCGGCGGGCGCGGGGCGGGCGCGGCGCAGCACCGACTCCACCCGCAGCACCAGTTCGCGGGGGCTGAAGGGTTTGGTGACGTAGTCGTCGGCACCGACCTCCAGGCCCAGGATCCGGTCGTCCTCGTCGCCGCGCGCGGTGAGCATGATGACCGGGACGGAGGCGCGGCCACGCAGCCGCCGGCAGACCTCCAGGCCGTCCATGCCGGGCAGCATCAGGTCGAGCACCACCAGGTCCGGCCAGTGGGCGGCGGCGCGGGTCAGGGCGGTGGGGCCGTCGTCGGCGTGGTCGACCAGGTACCCGGCACGGTCGAGGTATCCGGTGACGACCTCGGCGACGGTCGGATCGTCGTCGACGACCAGGACCCGCGCGGCGACGGGGGCGGCCCGGTCCTCGGTGAGCTCGTACGGCTGATGCATGCCTCCACCCTCGCACCGGGCCGTCGCGGGTGTCGCGCCCGCGGGTGGCGGCGGGCCGCGACGTCCGCGTTTCGTAAGGAGCCGAGGCCCGTTATGTCTGGTTCGCGTTCGTAGGGTGACACCGTGACCACCTCACCGATCTCCCCCACGACGGACGTGGACGTCGTTCTTCCCTGTCTGAACGAGGCCGATGCGCTGCCCTGGGTGCTCGGCCGGATCCCGGCGGGCTGGCGGGCCCTCGTGGTCGACAACGGCTCCACGGACGGCTCGGCGGACATCGCCCGGTCGCTCGGCGCGACCGTCGTCCACGAGGCGCGGCGCGGCTTCGGCGCGGCATGCCACGCGGGGCTGACCGCCGCGACCGCCGGCATCGTCTGCTTCTGCGACTGTGACGCCTCGCTTGATCCGGGGCTCCTCGTGCCGTTCGTGCGCGAAGTCCACGACGGCGGGGCGGACTTGGTGCTCGGCCGACGGCGGCCGCAGGGCCGGGGGGCGTGGCCGGCACATGCCCGGGCCGGGAACCTGGCGCTGGCGCGGATGCTGCGGCGCCGGACCGGGCTGCGGCTGCACGACCTCGGTCCGCTGCGGGCCGCCCGCCGGGAGGCGCTGCTCGCACTGGACCTCGACGACCGGCGCAGCGGCTATCCGCTGCAGATGGTGGTGCGGGCCGCCGACGCGGGCTGGCGGATCACCGAGCACGAGGTGCCGTACCGGCCGCGTACCGGAGTCTCGAAGGTCACCGGCACCTGGCGGGGCACCTGGCAGGCGGTTCGGGACATGAGCCGGGTACTGCAGGAGGCGCCCCGGGTGCGGGCCGGTGGGGGTTGAGCGCGCCCACGCGGCGGAGCCGCACATCACCGGGGCCCCGCGCCCCCGAAGGACGCGTTCGCCTGCCTCCGCTTTCCCGCCTGACCAGTCAAGGGACCCCCGTATGACCACCCTCCTCGTGATCGCGAAAGAGCCCCGGCCCGGCAGGGTCAAGACGCGGCTCACCCCGCCCTTCTCCCCCGAGCAGGCCGCCGCCCTCGCCGAGGCGTCCCTCGCCGACACCCTGGACGCCGTCGCCGCGGCCCCCGCCACCCGCCGGGTCCTGGTGCTCGACGGAGACCCCGGCCCCTGGGTGCCGGCCGGCTTCGACGTCCTGCCGCAGTGCGCGGGCGGCTTGGACGCGCGTCTGGCCGACGCCTTCGGCCACTGCTCCGGCCCGGCCCTCCTCATCGGCATGGACACCCCCCAGGTCACCCCGGCCCTGCTCACCGTGGACCTCGCAAACCTCGACGCCTGCTTCGGGCCCGCCGAGGACGGCGGGTTCTGGGCGCTGGGGCTGGCCGACCCGGATCCCGCGCTGCTGCGCGGGGTGCCGATGTCCACGCCGGAGACCGGCGCGATCCAGCGTCGGCGGCTGGTCGCCGCGGGACTGCGGGTCGGGGACCTGCCACGGCTGCGGGACGTGGACACCGCCGAGGACGCGGCCGCCGTCGCCGCCCTCGTCCCGCACGGCCGCTTCGCCGCTCTCCTGGCCCGGTGCACGGCGGACAGCAAAACGGGCCGCCCGTGACCACCTCACCGCCCGTCGCCTGGACCGGCGCCGACCCCTACGCCACCGCCCTGCGGACCGGCCGGGGCCCGCTGTTCCTGCGCCGCACCGACGGTTGGCTGCTGCCCCTGGAGGTCGAGCGCTGGTGCGCACGGGCCGACCCGGTCGACCGGCAGGCCCTGGACCGCTGTGAAGGGGCCGTCCTCGACGTCGGCTGCGGCCCGGGGCGGCTCGTGGCCGAACTCGCCGCCCGGGGCCGTACCGTCCTCGGAATCGACGTCAGTGCGGCGGCCGTCGAGCACACCGTGCGCCTGGGCGGCCAGGCACTGCGCCGCTCGGTCTTCGAGCCGCTGCCCGGCGAGGGCCGCTGGGGCACGGTGCTGCTGATGGACGGCAACGTCGGGATCGGCGGCGACCCCCGCGACCTGCTCGACCGGGTGGCCCAGCTCCTCGCGCCGGGCGGGCTGCTGATCGCCGAGACCGCTCCGGTGGACGTCGACGAACGCGCCCGGGTCCGTCTCACCGACGCCCATGAGGCCGTCGGTGCCCCCTTCCTCTGGGCGCGGCTCGGCACCGCCGCCCTGCTGCGGCACGCGCGGGGCTGGGAGCGGGCCGGTCAGTGGGCGGCCGGCGGGCGCCGCTTCGTCGCCCTGCGCAGCCGGTACGCCAGCAGCAGCGCCGAACCGCCGAAGAGCACGGCGGTGATCAGCAGCCAGCGGGCCAGGAAGCCGTCCGCGGACCGGCCGGTGGCCGACCGGTAGTGGCCGGCCACCATCCCGCTGATCAGCGGGAACCACACCAGCAGGAGCAGCGCGGAGAACGCGGCCGGGACCCGGACGTACACCGCCCACCGGCGCCGGCCCGTCGCCCCCAGCCCCCGGAGGACCGCCCGGTCGGCCAGCGAGTACAGCGGCAGCAGCACGAGGTCGTGCAGCAGGGCCGCCCCCACCACCCACAGCGCCACGCCCAGCCAGTCACCCGAGAGCAGCCGTACACCGGCGTAGGCGGCGAGCGCGAACGAGCAGCCCAGCAGGAGGATCTCCAGGGGGCTGCCGACGACGGGGCGGGTACGCATCACAGGTCTCCGAAGGTCATCCGGGCCACCCACTTGGTGTTGAGCACACCGGGCGCGGCGGGCACGATCACACGCGCCGGGTAGCCGTGGTCGGGGGACAGGTCCTCGCCGTTCACCGTCAGGGCGAGCAGGGAGCGCGGGTCGGCGACCTGGTTGGCGCGCAGGGCGGCGCGGCGGAAGGCGCCGTGCAGCTGGATCGACTCCACGAGCACGTCCGGCGGGTCACCGTCGTAGCCGACGAGTGCCGCCAGGTCGCGCAGCCGCACCCCGCGCCACCACTGGTCGGCGGTGGACCAGCCCTCGACGCAGGCGATGGGCAACGCGGCGCTGTGCAGGGGCAGTCGCAGGAGCTCGGTGCGGCCGAGGCGGACCGTCCGGCCGTCGCGTCCGGTGACGACGAGCCGCCAGGCGTCGGCGCCGGTGGCCCGGGCGTCGATCCCGGCGTAGGCGGCCGTCTTGTTGATCTGGAAGCCGTTGGGCCCGCTGCCGGGGTCGGCGCCACCGTGCGGCGCGAGCAGGGCGGTGCGCCGCAGCGCGCCTCCGATGCTCTGCCCGGCCGTGGTGACGAGCAGCAGCAGGGACGCGCCGCCGACGAACCACAGCGCCCCGCGCCGGGACACGGTCGGCTCCTCCGGGCGGGCGGCCGCCAACTCGCCTTCGTCCCGCCGCCGCCCGCGGACCGCCCGGAGGGCCGTCGGGGTCTTCAGCGCCGCGTGTGCCACGAAGGCGGCGAAGAACACCCAGGCGCCGTAGAAGTGCAGGGGATAGAAGGAGCCGGGGAAGACGTAGTCGAGCTGGACGTTGAGAACGCCGGTGGTGAACTCGAAGAGGCCGCCGCCGACCAGCAGCAGCAGCGAGATCCGCTCCAGCGCGTGGGCGAGCGAGCGGGCCGGGGGCAGCGTGAACAGCTTCGGCACCACCGACCACAGCTTGGCGAGCAGCACCGGGATCAGGGTGACGCCGAGCGTGACGTGCAGGCCCTGGGTGAACCGGTAGAGCCAGGACGGGTCCGTCGGCCAGGAGAACAGGTAGAAGCCGAGGATGCCCTTGTCCGGGGTCTGGTCGTTCACCGGGGCCAGGTCCGGGTTGTAGGCGGCGTACGACACCAGACCGGTCACGAACAGTACGGTGACACCGCCGAGCAGCACGAGGCCGAGCACCGCGGTGAACCAGGTGCCGCGCAGCGGGCTGCGCCAGAAGCCGGGCGAGGTGGGAAGTCGTGGGTCGTCGTGTCGCATGGTCCGACCGTAGGCCGGGCAGACCCCCGGGACGGCCGCGCGACCCATGACGAAAGTCTGACGTCAGCCGCTTGATCCAGGCTTTCGTCCACTCACCGGCCTAGCGTTCCGGTGTGACCCGCGCTCCTCACCGTGCTCGCTCCGCCGATCTGTACGCCGTCCTCGCCGCCGCCCTGCTGGTGCTCCTCGCCGTTCTGGTCGGCCGGCACCTCCAGGACGCCTACCGCGTCCTGTTCGTGCACTGGCCGCCGCTGTTCGCCGACTGGGACCCGCACGTGGGCCCGGGCACCCCGGCCGCCGTACTGGTCGCGGCCGCCGTGGTCGCGTACGGGCCGAACCTCGCGGAGCGGCTGCCCTGGCGCGGGCTGCTCGCGGCGGCCTTCGGCGCGTGTCTGGCCTGGACGTGGTCGCTGGCGCTGGTCGACGGCTGGCGGCGGGGCGTGGCCGGCCGGCTCACCAGCCCGAACGAGTACCTCACGGTCATCGGCCGCTTCCACGACATCCCGGCGACCCTGCGCGACTTCACCCACCACATCGTCAGCGGCACGCCCGCACCCTGGCCCGCCCACATCGCCGGGCATCCGCCGGCGGCCACCCTCACCTTCGTCCTCCTCGACCGGGTCGGGCTGAGCGGCGGCGGCTGGGCGGGCGCCTGGTGCATCACCGTCGGGTCGTCGGCCTGTGTCGCCGTGCTGGTCGCGGTGCGGGCGCTGGCCGCCGAGCGGCTCGCCCGGCGGGCCGCGCCCTTCCTGGTCATGGCCCCGGCCGCGGTCTGGGTGGGCGCCTCGGCCGACGGGTACTTCGCGGCGGTGGCCGCCTGGGCGGTGGCACTGCTGGCCCTGGCTGTGACCGGACGCTCCATGACGGGCTGGGCGGCGGGCGCGGGGCTGCTGTACGGGCTGACCTGTTATCTGTCGTACGGCCTGACGCTCTTCGCGCTCATCGGGGCCGCGGTGCTGGTGCTCGGCCGGCGCCGGGTCCGGGCACGGCCGGTGGTCCTCGTGCCGCTGGTGGCGGGGGCGGCGGTGGTCCCCGTCGTGTTCACGCTCGCCGGGTTCGACTGGTCGGAGGGATACCGGCTGCTGGTCACCCGCTACTACCAGGGCGTCGGCGGCACCCGCCCGTACGGCTACTGGGTGTGGGCCAACCTGGCCTGCACGGTGGTCGTCATCGGACCGGCGGCGGTGGCCGGGCTGCGGCGGGCCGGTGCGGCCCTGCTCCGCCGCCGTACGACGGACTCCGCACCCGTCCGGCTGGCCTTCCTGGTGGCGGTCGCACTGGTCGCGCTGCTGGTGGCCGACGTGTCGGGAATGAGCAAGGCGGAGACGGAGCGCATCTGGCTGCCGTTCGCGATGTGGCTGCTGCCGGCGGCCGCGTTCCTGCCCCGGCCGCGCGTGTGGCTGGCGGCGCAGGCACTGCTCGCGCTGCTGGTGAACCATCTCCTGTTCACCGGGTGGTGACACCTCACCGCGGGTGTGCGCGGGTGTGCGCGGGAGAACGTGCGCGGGGCGTCACGCGGGCCGGGCCGGATCAGCAGGCGGGCGAGCGCTCCTTCGTCGGCCGTCCCGGCGAGCAACCGGGCCTGGTCGGTGCGGACCCGGTGGGCGGCGCGCCGGTACAGGCCGCACGCCGCGGGGGGTGAGATGGAGCAGGACGCGGCGGCGGTCGACCATGCGGTCCACGGGGGTCCGGTCGTCGGCACCACGGACCGCGCACCACGGCCCCCCGGCCCCGGCCGGCGCGGGCGGCCCGGGCGGGCGGCCGGGGCGGGGGTCAGACGTGTCCGGATGCCGGGGTCACGCCACCCTTCACCTCGACGCACGGCTCTTCCTCCTCGACGCCCGTCAGGCTGGCGGGCAGCAGGGAGAGGTGGGCCATGTCGCCGGGCAGGGGCGTCCGCGGCGACCACAGCGGCGGAGGGGTGCCGTCGGCGACGGCGGCCGGGGCGTCGGTGAGGTTCATGCGCTCGCGCAGCCGGCCGTAGAAGTCCATCGGCGCCAGCCTGACCACCCGCAGCCGGGCCGGGGCGGCGTACACACCGATCCAGTCGCCCGGCTCCAGTACCCCGCGCACCTGTCCGTCGACGCTGACCGCGGCCTGCCCCGAGCGTTCCAGGACGCGCAGGCCGACCGCCTCGTTCGGGGCGGTGACGACCGAGCGGTTGAACGTCATGTGCGGGGCGACCGGGGTGAAGACGAGTGCGTCCGCGACGGGCGACACGACGGGACCGCCGGCCGCGAAGCTGTAGGCGGTCGAGCCGGTCGGCGTCGCCACCAGCAGCGCGTCGGCGGAGTAGGAGGCGAGCAGCCGGCCGGAGATGTACACGCCGACGGACACCTGGCGGTCCCGGGACAGCTTCTCCAGTACGACGTCGTTGACCGCGAAGACGTGCAGGGGCACACCCCACTCGGTGTCCTCCGTGCAGTCGGTGCGCACCTCAGGCGGCGGCAGCAACGGCCCTCGGCCGTAGCGCATCAGACCCTCCATGTCGGAAGGCACCTCCAGCCGGCGGGAGGCCCGCATGGTGAGCAGCATGCGGCTGTCGACGGTGAACCGGTCCTCGCGGATCGCGTCCAGCGCCTCCCGCACCGAGCAGTCCGCCACCTCGGTCAGGAAGCCGACCCGGCCCAGGTCGACGCCGAGGACCAGGGCGTCGCTGTGGGCGGCGAGCCGAGCGCCGCGCAGGAAGGTGCCGTCGCCGCCGAGGGTCACGATCAGGTCGGGATCGCCCGCGGCCGCGACCTCCTCCCCCGAGCTGTGCCGTCCGCCGTCGTTCCATACGTCGATGTCCGTGCACGGCACGTCGTGCTCCGCCGCCCACGCCCGCACCGTTCGGGCGGCGTCCACCGCCTCCGCCCGGCCTCCGTGCACCACCAGTCCGAGCCCGTTCACCGTCATCTCCGCCTCCAGGACACCGTGCGCAGCCGTTGTTCCCACGCTGTCACGGCCGGGCGTGTCTCACAGACCAAGAGAGACGGCCAGGCGGGTGAGCTCGGCCGTGGTGTTGATGTCGAGCTTGGCACGGATCCGGCGGAGGTAGGCGTCGACGGTGTGCCGGGAGAGCCCCATCAGGCGTGCGGCCTGCAAGTACGTGCAGCCCGCGGCGATGTGCTTCAGCGTCTCGCGCTCACGCGGGGCCAGCGCGACGGCGGCGGTCTCGGTGTGCTGGGTGACAACGGTGAAGCTCATGAGGATTCCCTGGGCGAATTGACCGATAGTAGCTATTTGTCTGTTTACAGAACCCTCACAAGCCGACGTCATGGCGGCGTCCGCCGTCCGTCACAGGCGTGTCACAGGAGCCCGGGGGTGCGTATGCCGACGACGGCCGGCGGACAGCGGCGACTGGTGCTCCGTGTCGGCCGGGATCATCCTGGGAGAAGAGCCGGCCGTGCAGGTTCCGCGAAGGATGAGCGGCATGGAACGACGTCCCACCCCTCCCAGTACCCCGGCACTGACCCACGCTGTACCGCAGGGGGCCTACACCGCCGCGGTGACCGTCGACGAGCGGGGTGCCGTGACCGGCTGGAGCGACGGGGCCAGGCTGCTGCTGGGCTACCCGCCCGCCGAGATCCTGGGGCAGGACGCCGCCCGTCTGCTCGCCGAGCCGGACGGGGGCTGCTGGCGCGAGGCGGCCGCCGGTCCGCGGTGGAGCGGGACCGCGGCCCTGCGCCACCGGGACGGACACCGGCTGGACCGGGACGTGCTCGTGCACCGCCGGGCCTCCGGCGACCGGCCGGGCGGCGCGGAGTGGCGGGTGGTGTCGGCCGTCACCGGAGCGCCCGCGGGCGCCGACCGGACCCTCGGGGAATGGGCCTTCGACCAGTCCCCGTGCGTCGCCGCCGTCTTCGACGACGGACTGCGGCTGGTGCTGGCCAGTGTCGGGATGCAGCGCAGCCTGTCCCTCCCGGAGGGCACGATGCGCGGGCTGCGGCTGACCGACATCGCACCGTACGAGGGCGGCGTCGAGGCCGAGGCCGGCATGCGGCGGATCCTGGACGGCGGCGGCGCCGAGGACGTCCACCTGCGTCTGGACCCGGACGCCCCCGACCACGACTGGCACGGACGGCTCGCCCCGCTGACGGACGCGGACGGATGGGTGCGGGCGGTGACGTTGACGGCCCACGCCGATCCGTCCGAACAGCTGGTGTGGCGCCGGATGCTGCTGCTGAGCGATGCCGGAGTGCGTATCGGCACCAGCTCCGACGTGCAGCGCACCGCGCGGGAGCTGGCCGACGTCGTCGTGCCCGCGTTCGCCGACGCCTGCGCCGTGGACCTGCTGGACGCGGCCAGGCCCGGCGCGAGGGCCGCGGACGGCCGCGCGCTGCGCCGGGCGGCCGTACGGGTGTCGCCGCACGGCCCGCCGTTCCCCCGTCTCACCGGCGAGGTGCTGCGCTGCCCGCCCTGGTCGCCGTCGGGGCGGTGCCTGAGGGAGGAGCGGGGCACGGTGTACACGAGCGACGACGAGGTCGTTGCCCGCTGGGCGCGGGAGGATCCGCAGGCGGCCGCGTGGGTCAGGGAGAGCGGGGCGCACTCCCTGATGACGGTGCCGCTCCGGGCGGCCGGCACCACCTTCGGGGTCGCCCTGTTCGGGCGGAACCTACGCAACGAGCCGTTCGACCCGGACGACCTGTGGGTGGCCGAGCAGCTGGCGGCCCGTACGGCCACCAGCATCCAGAGCGCCGAACGCGCCCAGCGTCAGCACACCACCACGATGACGCTCCAGCGCAGCCTGCTCCCGCAGTCGCTGCCCGAACAGGCGGCGCTGGACATCGCCAGCCGCTATCTGCCCTCGGCCAGCCAGGCCGGGGTGGGCGGCGACTGGTTCGACGTGATCCCGCTGTCCGGGACCCGGGTCGCGCTCGTCGTCGGCGACGTGGTCGGCCACGGGATGCGGGCCGCGGCCACCATGGGCCGGGTCCGCACCGCCGTCCGTACCCTGGCAGACGTCGACCTGCCGCCCGACGAACTCCTCAGCCACCTCGACGACCTGGTCGTCCATCTCTCCGCCGAGGAGGCCGGCGCCGACAACGCCGAGGAGACCGCCGGCGGTGTCGGCACCACCTGCCTGTACGGCGTGTACGACCCGGTCACCCGCGGGTTCACCGTCGCCCGGGCCGGACACCCGCCGCCCGCCGTCGTCACCTCGGGCACCGTCCGATTCCTCGACGTGCCCGCCGGGCCTCCGCTGGGCCTGGGCGGGCTGCCCTTCGAGTCCTTCGAGACCGAACTGCCCGAGGGCAGCCTGATCGCCCTGTACACCAACGGCCTGCTCGAACCCCGCGACCACGACATCGACGAGGCCCTGGACATGATGTTCGGCGCGCTCGCCCGCCCCGCCCAGAACCTGGAGACCGTCTGCGACCGGGTCCTGACGACCATGCTCACCCACCGCCCCGACGACGACATCGCCCTCCTCGTCGCCCGCACCCGGGCCCTGCACGGGGACCGGGTCGTCACCTGGGAGCTGCCCTTCGACCTGGCCGCCGTCGCCGACGCCCGCAAGCAGGCCACCGACCAGCTCATCGCCTGGCGGCTGGAGGAGGCCGCGTTCATCACCGAGCTGATCGTCAGCGAGATGGTCACCAACGCGTTCCGGTACGGCCGGCCGCCCGTCAGACTCCGGCTCATCCACGACGACCACACCCTCACCTGCGAGGTCTTCGACTCCAGCAACACGGCCCCGCACATGCGACGGGCGCACACCTACGACGAGGGGGGACGCGGTCTGCTCCTCGTCGGGCAGCTCACCCAGCGCTGGGGCACCCGCCACGCCACCACCGGCAAGACCGTCTGGGCGGAACAGTTCCTCACCGGGGGCTGAGAGTTCCCGGCACACCCGGCGGGCCCGGAGGTCTAGGGACCGAACACCGGGCGGGCCCAGGGGGGCGGCCCGGGGACGGGGGCGGTGTCCCGGCGGACCGTGGGGGTCCGGTGCGCGGGCACCTGCCGCGAGGCCTCCTGCGCCGGTGCGACGCCGTACGCGGCGAGCCGCAGCGCGCCCACGAACTCCAGGCAGGAGCCGTATCGGTCCTCGGGGACCTTGGCCAGCGCCTTGGCGAACACCTCGTCCAGCCCCGGCGGCAGCCCGGACCGCACCTCGCTCAGGGCGGGCGGCCGGTCGTACTGATGCGCCCACAGCAGAGCGATGTCCTCGTCCCGGACGAACGGCGGACCGCCCGCGAGCATCTCGAAGACCACGCAGCCGAGGCTGTAGAGATCGCACCGGCCGTCGACCGGGCGGCCCGAGATCTGCTCCGGCGCCACGTAGTCCAGGGTGCCGACGAACTCGCCGACCGTCGTGAACCCCGTCAGCGACAGCGACTTCTTGGTGAGCCCGAAGTCCGTGAGGTAGACGTGCTCCGGGTGGTCGCTGTCGGTACCCCGCGCCACCAGCACGTTGCCGGGCTTCACGTCCCGGTGCACCAGATCGTGCTCATGGGCCGCGTCCAGCGCCGAGGCGACCTGGGTGGCGATCCGCAGGGCCGCGGCCACCGACAGCACGCCCTCCTGGTCGAGCAGCGCGCGCAGGTCCGGGCCCGACACGTACCGCATCGCGATGTACAGCACGCCGTCCGTCTCGCCGGCCTCGAAGATCGGCACGATGTGGGGATGGTCGAGGGCGGCCGCCACCCGCGACTCGTGGGTGAAGCGGCGGCGGAAGGTGTCGTTGCGGGCCATCTCCGGGGCGAGCAGCTTCAGCGCGACGGTGCGGTCCAGGCGCAGGTCCTTCGCACGGTAGACGACGGCCATTCCGCCCCGCCCGATCTCGCCCTCGACCTCGTAACCCGCGATGCGCGTCGCCATGGCATGTCCACCCGTAGCGTTCCGGACCTGCCTGCATCGTATCCAGCGCCACGGTGTCCCGCTAAAGGACGGCCGCCTGCCAGCCGGTCCAGTGCGACACGGTCACGCGGATGACCCGGTCGTTCGGCGGGTGTTCCCGGTACTGCGGGTACTTCTCGCGCAGGGGCTGGATAACCGCCGGGTCGGCGGGAGTCACCCGCGCCTCACCGTCCGCCCGGACCCACCACAGGCGGTCCCAGTTCTCGTCGTACTCGTCCACGAGCAGGCTCACGCACGGCTGGGCCGCGATGTTGCGCAGCCGCTTGAGCCGGGGCGTGGTCTTGGGCTTGTGGTCGACGGCGGTGACGATCCCGTCGGCCCCGTACCGCGCGAAGACGACCGGCACCAGATGCGGGCGACCGCTCTCGTCGACGGTGGCGAGCCGTGCCACGCGCGCCCCGGCGAACCGCCGCCGCGCCTCGTCCTCCGTCAGTTCCGGCACCGCGTCCCCTTCTTGTCGGCTTCTCGTCGGCTTCTTGTCGGCTTTCCCCCCAGGCGTCGCGCGGCGCGTCCGGCACGTCGGCGTCCGTCAGCTGCCGGCGGCGAGCGCGTCCGGGGAGTCGGGCGCGCCGACGGGGACGGCGAGCACGGTCCGGGCGGGGCCGCGGCCCCGTACGTGGCGCGGCGCGAACGGTGGAGCCGGTGGCCGGGCCGTCGTCGACGACGGCGCAGTTCGCGCCGCTCCCGTTCCACCACGGGGGCCAGGCGTCCTCGCCCAGGCCCAGGGGGGCCGCGGTCGCCCGGCCGGGGAGCTGTGGGTCGTCCCCGGCGACCGCGCCGACACCGAACTCCTCGTGGTGCCGGGCTCCGATCGTGCGTACGACGAGCACGTCGAGCGGGGCGGCCGCCCCGCCCCGCGGCGGCGCCGGCACGACCGGGTCCGGCAGGTCGGCCTCGTCGCTCGGCTTCACCAGCGCGGCGGCGAGTTCACGACCGGCCTCGGGACGGTACCGGTAGCGCACGGCTCGTCCTCTCCGGTCGGTATCGGCCCCTCCCCCATGCTCACACCTGGACGTGTCGAGGACCGAGTCCACCGCCGGGAGATTCGTACAGGTTTTCTATTGTGCGTATCGTCCCGGCGTGCCGCTCCAGGGACGGCGTGGTCGTCGAGCCGTACGCCTTCGCCGCCCGAGGCGCCCGGCCCTTCCGGGGTCCCGGCGGTGGGGTCCGGTCAGAAGAGCGTCCACCACCCTTCGCGGGCCGCCTGCCCGGCCGTGTAGGACACCCCGTGCACCTTGAGGCCGGCGGCGTCCAGGAGGGTGATCTCGCCGCCGTGGTTGCCGAGTCGGGCGCCGCCGGACAGCGGGACGGCGAGGACGGCACCGGAGGCCAGCGGGCCGGGCGGCACCGGGGAAGCCTGGCCGATGCGGTCCAGCAGGCGCCAGCCGGTGAGGTCGGCCGGGGCGGGCGAGGCGTTGAGGAGAGTGACGGTCTCCGCCTCGGGGGCGGGCCCGGTCGGGTTGACCAGCGCGGCGACGATCCGCACCGGCCGGTCGCCGGGGGCCGGCCGGGAGGTGTCGACGCCGCCGAGGGCGTGGCCGGTGACGTCGTCGGTGTGCCAGGCCTGGTTCTGGAAGGCCAGGAATATCCCGACCCAGCGGTCCGCGCCCTGGCCGTCGCCGGGGAGGCGGATCAGCAGCCCGCCGTCCTGCCACACCCCGTCGTCGCCGCTGAAGCGGCCGCTGTTGCCCTGGTTCATGTGGATGTCGTGGACGCCGTCGCCGGGCAGGAAGCCGAAGATCTTGTCCTTGACGCCGGTCTCGGGCCCCCAGCGTTCACCGAAGAGGTACAGCCGGGCGCGGGGGTCGCCGACGGCACGGCGCACGTAGTGGTCGAGCAGGTCGGCGAGGTCGTTGTCGGGGCCGGAGCGGTCGGCGGGCAGGACGCGCATCTTCGCCGGGTCGAAGAGGTTGCCGCGCACGAAGTCGAGGCCCGGGCCGCCGGGCCCGGACGGCAGGGTGTTCCAGCCGTCCCTCAGGTCCTCCAGGCGGGCGGTGAGCGGGTGCCCGAAGTCGTCGTCGACGAGGTAGAGCAGTTCGGCGGGTTTCTGCTGCGAGAGGACGTTGACCGCGGCCCGGTAGTGGACTCCCGTGTCATCCGTGAGGTGGATCTGGTAGTGCGGGCTGTCGCCGGCGCCCTCGCGCCGGACGTCGACGGCCCGGGCGATCAGTACGCCATAGGTCTTCAACGGCATGTCGACCAACTCCCCGTGAGGGCAGGCGGTTTGCCCGCCCATGGCGGGAATCGTACGGGCCCGGGGCCGGTTCCGGCCCGTCTTGGACGTTTTCTGACGGTCCTGTGCACAGACGATGCGCGGCCTGCGGAGCCTGGCCGATTCCCTACGATCGTTCCGTGGTCACCTTCCTTCTCCAACGCACGGCTCCGCTGCCGATCGACGAGGCGTGGCGCCGGCTCACGGAGTGGTCCGCGCACGCCGATGCGGTCCCGCTGACGCGCATCACCGTGCTCACCGATCCGCCGACCCGTCAGGGCACGGTCCTCGTGGCCCGTTCCGGGCTCGGACCGCTGTTCTTCGAGGACCCGATGGAGGTGACCGTCTGGGAGCCCCCGGACGACGGCGGATCCGGCCGGTGCCGCCTGGTCAAACGCGGCCGGGTGGTGCTCGGCTGGGCCGAACTGGAGGTGCATCCGGGGCCCGGCGGCCGCACCCGGGTGGTCTGGTACGAGGAACTGCGGGTGCGGGGTCTGCCGTCGGCCCTCGACCCGCTGGTGCTCAGGACCTCCCGGGCGGTGTTCGGCCGGGCGGTCAACGCGCTGCTCCGCGGGCCGTAACCGCCGCCCGGACCGGCCCCCCTTGGCAGACCACGGCCGCACGATGGACAGTGGCTCTCCGGTGCCGAACCGTCACCGTGGGGCGATGTGGCCGGGGAGGCTCGGAGGGGGCGTTCTTCTCGCCCGGGGAGGCCGAGCCGCTGCGGGAGGCCGGGCACCCGCGCGGGTGGGGCCGCGGCGAGGTGCTGATGCGGGAGGGCGAGGAGGCCCGCTTCGTCGTCCTGCTGACGGCCGGCCTGGTGAAGGCGACGGTCGACTCGGCCAACGGCTGCACCAGCCTGCTCGCCCTGCGCGGCCCCGGTGAACTCCTCGGCGAACTCACCTGCGTCGACGGCGGTCCGCGGGGCGCGACGGTCACCGCGATGCGCCGCTCGGAGGGCGTGGTGGTCGCCGCGGACGCCTTCCTGCGGCTCCTGGAGCGGGATGCGGGGCTCTGCCTGTCCGTCCTGCGCGGTGTCGTGGGCCGGTTGCGGGACTCCGACGTGCTGCGCGCCGAACAGGGCGCCCGCACCACCCGGGCCCGGGTGGCCGGGCTGCTGGTGAAGCTGGCCGTGCAGTACGGCTCGGCCGCGCCGGAGATCCTGCCGGATGCCGTCTCCGTCCAGGTCAACCAGCGTGAACTGGCCGCCGCCACCGGGGCGTCCAGGGAGTCGGTGGTGCGCTGCCTGCGGGCGATGCAGCAGGAGGGCCTGGTGGCCACCGGGCGGGGCCGTACCGTCGTACTCGATCTGGCGGGGTTACGCCGCTGGGCCGGGGAGTGAGCGGTCGCGCGGCCGTGCACCGCGACCGCATCGGAGCGGAACTCCCCCTGCCGAATGCGTCATTTGACGCTGTACGACACTCGTGAACGCGCTTCCATCGTCCCCTGGCGCCCGGACCGGTACGACGATCGGGGGAACGGACCGGGCGCTCCGCTCCCTGCGGGGTGGCCGGATCCGGGGGGAGTCAGGCCACCGACCCGATCCGCCGCGCCGGCACCGATGCCGGGTCGTGGTGGATCGGGGTGTGGGCGCCGGTCAGGGAGAGACCGCTGCCGCCGCGGCGGTCGGCGACGACCTCGGCCGCGATCGACAGGGCGGTCTCCTCGGGTGTACGGGCGCCGAGGTCCAGGCCGATCGGAGACCTGAGGCGGGCCAGCTCCGACTCGGTGACACCGACCTCGCGGAGCCGCCGGTTGCGCTCCAGGTGGGTGCGGCGGGAACCCATCGCGCCGACGTACGCGACCGGCAGCCGCAGGGCGAGCCGGAGCAGCGGGATGTCGAACTTGGCGTCGTGGGTGAGGACGCACAGGACGGTGCGGCCGTCCACGCGCGTGCGCTCCAGGTAGGTGTGCGGCCACTCGACGACGATCTCGTCGGCCTCCGGGAAGCGGGCCTCGGTGGCGAAGACCGGCCGCGCGTCGCACACGGTCACGTGGTAGCCGAGGAACTTGGCGACGCGGACCAGCGCCGACGCGAAGTCGATCGCCCCGAAGACGATCATCCGTGGCGGTGGGACGGACGACTCCACCAGCACGGTGACCGGTGCTCCGCAGCGGGAGCCCTGCTCCCCGATCTCCAGCGTGCCGGTGCGGCCCGCGTCCAGGAAGGCCCGGGCCTCGGCGGCCACCGTGCGGTCCAGCTCGGGGTGGGCGCCGAAGCCGCCCCGGTGGGCGCCGTCGGCGTCCACCAGCAGGGCGCGCCCGAGGAGTTCGGCAGGCCCGGTGACGATCCGCGCGACGGCCGCCGCCTCCCCCCGCGCGGCGGCGGCCAGCGCGGCCTCGGCCACCGGCCGGGCGGGGTCGCCCGCCCGGACCGGGGTGACGAGGACGTCGATGACACCGCCGCAGGTCAGGCCGGCGGCGAAGGCGTCCTCGTCGCTGTAGCCGAAGCGTTCGAGGACGGTGCCGCCGTCCTCCAGCGCCTGCCGGCACAGCTCGTACACGGCGCCCTCCACGCACCCGCCGGAGACCGAGCCCACCACCGTGCCGTCGGCGTCCACCGCGAGGGCGGCGCCGGGCCGGCGCGGGGCGCTGCCGCCCACCGCCACCACCGTGGCCACGGCGAAGTCACGGCCGTCCGCGACCCACCGGCTCAGCTCCTCGGCGATGTCCAGCATCTCTCGGTCTCCTTCCGACAGGGTCGGGTACGGCGCGCCCCCTGAGGGCGCGGGGAACCGCGCAGCGGAGCGTCTAGTGGACGCCGAGCCGGCTCTCGATGGGATGGAGGGCGAAATAGACCAGGAAGATCACTGTCAGGCCCCACATGAATGCCCCGATCTCCCGGGCCCTGCCCTGAGCTGCCTTGATGGCGGTGCAGGAGATGACTCCGGCGGCCACACCGGTGGTGATGGTGTAGGTGAAGGGCATCAGGACGACCGTGAGGAACACCGGGATGGCGGTGGCCCGGTCGGCCCAGTCCACGTGCCGGGCGTTCATCAGCATCATGGCGCCGATGACCACCAGGGCGGCCGAGGCGACCTCCTGCGGGACGATCGCGGTGAGCGGGGTGAAGAACAGGCAGGCCGCGAAGAACAGGCCGGTGACCACCGAGGCGAGCCCGGTGCGGGCGCCCTCGCCGACGCCGGTCGCCGACTCGATGAACACGGTCTGCCCGGAGCCGCCGGCCACGCCGCCGACGGCGCCGCCCGCTCCGTCGATGAACAGTGCCTTGGACAGGCCCGGCATCCGGCCCCTGTCGTCGGCGAGCTTCGCCTCGGTGCCGACGCCGATGATGGTGGCCATCGCGTCGAAGAACCCGGCGAGCACCAGGGTGAAGACGATCATCGCGACCGTCATCGCGCCGACCTCGCCCCAGCCGCCGAACTCCACGTGCCCGAAGAGCGAGAAGTCCGGCATGGAGACGGCGGAGCCGTGCAGTTCGGGGGCGCCGTTGGCCCACTGTTTCGGGTCGATGACACCGAGGCCGTTGAGCACGGCGGCCACGAGGGTGCCGCTGACGATGCCGATCAGGATGGCTCCGGGGACGTTCCGCGCCTGCAGCATGAAGATCAGCAGCAGGGTGCCGGCGAAGAGCAGCACGGGCCAGCCGGTGAGTTCGCCCGCCGGGCCGAGACTGAGCGGGGTGGCCTTGCCCTGGTGCACGAAGCCGGACTTGTAGAGACCGATGAGCGCGATGAACAGGCCGATGCCCATGGTGATGCCGTGTTTGAGCGCCAGCGGGATGGCGTTCATGATCATCTCGCGTAGGCCGGTGACCACCAGGAGCATGATGACCACGCCGTACAGCACGCACATGCCCATCGCCTGCGGCCAGGTCATCTGCGGGGCGACCTGCGAGGAGAGCACGCCGGAGACGGACAGGCCGGCGGCGAGCGCGAGCGGCACCTTGCCGACGAAGCCCATCAGCAGCGTGGTGAAGGCCGCCGCGAACGCGGTCGCGGTGATCAGCGCCTTCTGTCCGAGGGTGTCCCCGGCCACGTCCCTGCCGGACAGGATCAGGGGGTTGAGCAGAAGGATGTACGCCATCGCCATGAAGGTGGTGACGCCGCCGCGGACCTCTCGCGCGACGGTGGATCCTCTGCGGGATATGTGGAAGTACCGGTCGAGCCAGGACCGTCCGGCGGGGACGCGGGTTCCCGCGCCCGCGTCGTCGGCGACGGTCTCCGGCTCCAGTGACTGCTGGGTCATATGGGCCTGCTCCCAAGGTTCAAAGGGGCACCCGCGCATGCCTGCGGCGACGAGCGGGATTTGGGGAGGTGCCCGACCCGGGGGACGGCCCGAGGCGAACATTCGAAGGGGTCCTGGGGGACGGAAGTCCCCCAGGACGGCTTACCGGTTCAGACCCCGGAGGGGCCGGTGCCGGTGAGGTGTTCCGGTCGGACCGGCGTGCGGTTCAGCTCCAGGCCCGTCGCGTTCCGGATCGCCGCGAGGACGGCCGGGGTCGACGACAGGGTCGGGGCTTCGCCGATGCCACGGAGCCCGTAGGGGGCGTGGTCGTCGGCGAGTTCGAGGACGTCGACCGGGATGGTCGGCGTGTCGAGGATGGTCGGGATCAGGTAGTCGGTGAAGGACGGGTTCCTGACCTTCGCGGTCTTCGGGTCGACGATGATCTCCTCCATCACCGCGACACCCAGGCCCTGGGTCGTACCGCCCTGGATCTGGCCGACGACGGAGAGCGGGTTGAGCGCCTTGCCGACGTCCTGGGCGCAGGCCAGCTCGACCACCTTGACCAGGCCCAGCTCGGTGTCGACCTCGACGACCGCGCGGTGCGCGGCGAAGCTGTACTGGACATGGCCGTTGCCCTGGCCGGTGCGCAGGTCGAAGGGCACGGTCGGCCGGTGCCGCCACTCCGCCTCGATCTCGACCGCCTCGTCGCCGAGCACGTCCGCGAGGCCCGCGAGCACCTCGCCGCCGTCGGTGACCACCTTGCCGCCCTCCAGGAGCAGCTCTGCGGTGGCCCAGGCGGGGTGGTACGTGCCGAACTTGCGGCGTCCCAGCTCCAGCACCTTCTCGCGGACGAGCTCGCAGGAGTTCTTGACGGCGCCGCCGGTGACGTACGTCTGGCGCGAGGCCGAGGTCGAACCGGCGCTGCCCACCTGGGTGTCGGCGGGGTGGATGGTGACCTGGGCGACGCCGAGTTCGGTGCGGGCGATCTGCGCGTGGACGGTGACCCCGCCCTGGCCGACCTCCGCCATCGCGGTGTGCACGGTGGCGACCGGCTCCCCGCCGACGACCTCCATCCGCACCTTGGCCGTGGAGTAGTCGTCGAAACCCTCGGAGAAGCCGACGTTCTTGATGCCGACGGCGTAGCCGATCCCACGGACGACGCCTTCGCCGTGCGTGGTGTTGGACAGGCCGCCGGGCAGCTGCCGTACGTCCGCCTCCTCGCCGGCCGAGAGCCACTGCTGCGCGGGCGGCAGGGGCATCGCCTTGACCCGGCGCAGGAGTTCGGCGACCGGGGCCGGTGAGTCGACCGGCTGGCCGGTGGGCAGGAGGGTGCCCTGCTCCATGGCGTTCAGCTTCCTGAACTCCACCGGGTCCATCCCGAGTTGCGCCGCCACCTTGTCCATCTGCGCCTCGTAGGCGAAGCACGCCTGGACCGCGCCGAAGCCGCGCATCGCGCCGCAGGGCGGGTTGTTGGTGTAGAGGGCGATGGCCTCGACCTCCACGTCGTCGACGGCGTAGGGGCCGATGCCGAGCGAGGAGGCGTTGCCGACGACGGCCGGGGAGGCGGAGGCGTAGGCGCCGCCGTCGAGCACGATCCGGCACTTGACGTGCGTCAGCTTGCCCTCACGGGTGGCCCCGTGCTCGTAGTAGAGGCGGGCCGGGTGCCGGTGGACGTGCCCGAAGAAGGACTCGAAGCGGTTGTAGACGATCTTGACCGGCTTGCCGGTGCGCAGCGCCAGCAGACAGGCGTGGATCTGCATCGACAGGTCCTCGCGGCCGCCGAAGGCGCCGCCGACGCCGGACAGTGTCATCCGTACCTTGTCCTCGGGCAGGCCGAGGACCGGGGCGATCTGGCGCAGGTCGGAGTGGAGCCACTGGGTGGCGACGTAGAGGTGGACGCCGCCGTCCTCCTCGGGCACCGCGAGGCCGGACTCGGGGCCGAGGAAGGCCTGGTCCTGCATGCCGAAGTAGTACTCGCCCTTGACGATGACGTCGGCCCTCGTGGCCGCCTCGTCGGCGTCGCCGCGGACGATCGGCTGCCGGTGCACGATGTTCGGGTGCGGGACGTGGCCGATGTGGTGGTCGTCGCGGTTCTCATGGAGGTGCGGGGCGTCCGGGGCGGTCGCGGAGGCCTCGTCGGTGATGACGGGCAGCTCGCGGTACTCGACCTTGATCTTGGCGGCCGCGCGGCGGGCGGTCTCCGGGTGGTCGGCGGCCACGATCGCGACCGGCTCGCCGTGGTGGCGTACCTTGCCGTGCGCGAGGACCGGGGTGTCCTGGATCTCCAGGCCGTAGTTCTTCACCTCGGTGGGCAGGTCGTCGTAGGTCATGACGGCGTAGACGCCGGGCTGGGCGAGGGCCTCGCCGGTGTCGATCGACACGATCTCGGCGTGGGCGACCGTGGAGCGCAGGATCTGGCCCCAGAGCATGTCCTCGTGCCACATGTCGGACGAGTACGCGAACTCGCCGGTGACCTTGAGGGTGCCGTCCGGGCGCAGCGTGGACTCGCCGACGCCGCCCCTGGTCCGGGAACCCTGGGTGATCTTGGTGGGAGTGCCGATGGTGGGCATGTGCTCAGACCGCCTCTCCCTGCCGGGCGGCCGCGAGGCGCACCGCGTCCATGATCTTCTCGTAGCCGGTGCAGCGGCACAGGTTGCCCGACAGCGCCTCCCGGATGTCCGCGTCGGTCGGCGTCGGGTTGTGCTCCAGCATCTCGTCGGCGGCGACCAGCAGGCCGGGCGTGCAGAAGCCGCACTGCACGGCGCCGGCGTCGATGAACGCCTGCTGGATGGGCGAGAGTTCGGTGCCCTCGCCGGTCCGGAAGTCGGCGGCGGGCCTGGCCTGCCAGCGCTTCGCCTCGTCGAGCGTCGTACCGCCGGAGCGGTCCTTGGCGTAGTCCGCCAGGCCCTCCACGGTGACCACCTCGCGGCCCTCTGCCTGGCCGGCCGCGACCAGGCAGGAACAGACCGGGACGCCGTCGAGACGGACCGTGCAGGAGCCGCACTCGCCCTGTTCGCAGGCGTTCTTGGAGCCGGGCAGGCCGAGGCGCTCGCGCAGGACGTACAGCAGGGACTCGCCCTCCCAGACGTCGTCGGCCTCCTGGGGACGTCCGTTGACAGTGAAGTTGACGCGCATTACGCGGCTCCCTCCGTGAGGCGGCGGGTGCCGCGGTACGACTCCCAGGTCCAGGTGAGCGTGCGGCGGGCCATCACACCGACCGCGTGCCGGCGGTAGCCCGCGGTGCCCCGGACGTCGTCGATCGGGTTGCAGGCGGCGGCGCACAGGTCCGCGAACTGCTTGGCCACCGACGGCGTGATGATCTTTCCGTTGTCCCAGAAGCCGCCCTCGTCGAGCGCCGCGTTCAGGAAGTCCTCGGCGGTCCTCGCGCGCACCGGCGTCGGGGCGGCCGAACCGATGCCCGTACGGACCGTGCGCGTCTCGGGGTGCAGGGCCAGTCCGAAGGCGCACACCGCGATCACCATCGCGTTGCGCGTACCGACCTTCGAGTACTGCTGCGGGCCGTCCGCCTTCTTCACGTGCACCGCGCGGATCAGCTCGTCCGGCGCCAGGGCGTTGCGCTTCACGCCGGTGTAGAAATCGTCGACGGGGATGAGCCGGGTGCCCCGCACCGACTCGGCCTCGACCTCGGCACCCGCCGCGAGCAGCGCGGGGTGGGCGTCACCGGCCGGGGAGGCGGTGCCCAGGTTGCCGCCGACGCCACCGCGGTTGCGGATCTGCGGGGAGGCGACGGTGTGCGAGGCGAGGGCCAGCCCCGGCAGCTCGGCCCGCAGGTTCTCCATGATCCGGGTGTACGGCACGGAGGCACCGAGCCGTACGCTCTCCTCGCCGGCCTCCCATTCGTAGAGTTCGCCGATGCGGTTGAGATCGAGGAGGTACTCGGGCCGGCGGTGGTCGAAGTTGATCTCGACCATCACATCGGTGCCACCCGCGATCGGCACTGCGGTGGGGTGCTCGGCCTTCGCGGCGAGCGCCTCCTCCCAGCTGGCGGGGCGAAGGAAGTCCATGACCGGCTCTCTTCTCCGTCTCGTTACGTCTCGTGAGTCGTGCGGATTGAGCCAATCCGTGTGCGGCGGGCCCGGCTCGTTCATGTCCTGTTAACGCGGAACGACGCCAGTACACCGCCCCGTACTCCACTGGGGTCAGTCACCGAAACCATGAAGGAGTTGGCTGGCCAGCAAAGGCATCTTGTAGATTCGTATGAACGGAGGTCCTCAGTAACCTCCTGGCTTTCCAGTGGAAACGATGGAAACGCCCAGGTACCTCGTGATCGCGGTCCGTGACCTCGCACACCGGACGCCACCTCCACGACACTGCAAGATTCATCGTAGATTTCGAGACACAGAACGGCGGCGACGAGATGCGGCTGCGCGCACTGCTGGACACCGATGCGCTGGGCCTGCGGCTGCTCGGCGGCGAGGACGAACTGGACCGCACCGTGCGCGGGGTGATGACCACGGACCTGCGCGACCCCAGCCGCTACCTCTCCGGCGGTGAACTGGTGCTGACGGGCCTGGCCTGGCGCCGGGACGCCGCGGACTCCGAGCCGTTCGTACGGCTCCTGGCGCAGGCCGGGGTGGCCGCGCTGGCGGCCGGTGAGGCGGAGCTGGGGGACATCCCGGACGACCTGGTGACGGCCTGCGTCCAGCACCGCCTGCCGCTCTTCGCGGTGCACGAGTCGGTGGCGTTCGCGACGATCACCGAGCACGTCGTACGGCAGGTCAGCGGTGAGCGGGCCGGGGACCTGGCGGCCGTCGTCGACCGGCACCGCCGGATGATGACCTCGGGCCCGGCCGGCGGCGGCCCGGACGTGGTCCTGGACCTGCTCGGCTCGGACCTCGACCTGCGGGCCTGGGTGCTCTCCCCGACCGGCCGCCTGATCGCGGGCTCCAAGGTGTCCGGGCCCGCGCTGCCGGCCGACACCTGCGCCCGGCTGGCCGCCGAGCACCTGGCCGCGACCCGCACCGGCCGCCGGGGCCCGCACCGGCTGCTGCTCGACGGCAGCACGTACTCGCTCTTCCCGATCCGGTCCTGGGGGCACCGCCCGGCGGCGGGGGGAGGCCGCTCCCCGCAGGGCGCCCGGGACGTGCGCGAGACCGTGCTCGCGGACTGGCTGCTGGCCGTCGAGGCGGACGCCGGCGACTGGCAGGGCGAGCGCCTCGACCTGCTCCAGGGCGTCACCCAGCTGATCGCCGTCGAGCGCGACCGCCGCGACGCGGCCCGCACGGTACGGCGCCGGCTCGCCCAGGAGGTGCTGGAGCTGGTCCAGACCGGGGCGGCCCCGGCCGAGATCGCCGCGCGGCTGCGGGTGGCCGCGCCCGTCCTGCTGCCGGGCCTCGGCGCGGCCCCGCACTGGCAGGTGGTCGTGGCCCGCGTGGAATGGGACGGCGGGGAGGTGGAGGGCGGCCCGGTCGCCCAGTCGCTGCTGGAGGAGATCCTGGTCGACCCGCAGGCGACCGGCCCCGAGCAGTCCGACCGGATAGCGGTGGCCCACACCGGCGACGAGGCGATCGCCCTGGTCCCGCTCCCCGCGGTCTCCGCCGAGCACGACGGCTCGGAGGCCGGTGTGCACGCAGACGCGCTGCTGGAGTCGGTGCGGGGCCCGCTCTCCGCGGGCCTGGACGACGACGGCCGGGTCACCCTCGGCGTCAGCGCGGCCGTGCACTCGGCGGAGGGGCTGCGCGGGGCCCTGGAGGAGGCCCGGCACGCCCGCCGGGTGGCCGCCGCCCGCCCCGGCCGGGTCTGCGCGGCCGGCCACCAGGAGCTGGCCTCGCACGTCCTGCTGCTCCCCTTCGTCCCCGACGACGTCCGCCGCGCCTTCACCGCCCGCCTGCTGGACCCCCTGCGGGACTACGACCGCCGGCACCGTGCCGAGCTGATCCCGACCCTCGAGGCGTTCCTCGACTGCGACGGCTCCTGGACCCGCTGCGCCACCCGGCTCCACCTGCACGTCAACACGCTGCGCTATCGCGTGGGCAGGATCGAGCAGTTGACGGGCCGGGACCTGTCCCGGCTGGAGGACAAGCTCGATTTCTTCCTGGCATTGCGGATGAGCTGACGTCACGCGGGCGGGTGACCGGCTCGCGCCAAGTGCGGCCGCCGTCCCACGACTTTGTGAAATTATTCACCCACCCTCTTGGCCCCGCGTGGCGATCAGTGCTGGAATGCGGCCACCACTTCACAGCTCGACGGCGCGCTGGGCCTGCCCTTCGGATCAGGTCGGTGTCGAGGCACCCCGCCTCGCGACACCGATGAGCGGGGTGTGGTGCGTGCAGCTGCAAGGCGGAGGAGGGAGCCGGCGCGGAGCGTCGGTGACCGACGACAACGCCGCAGATGCGCGTGCCGCACCCCGCGACCCCGGGCTGAGCCGAAGGGCAGGACCCTGGGGAGGGCAACGTGGCGTACTCCGCCATGTCTGGGAACGGAACGAACGCCGGTGACGATCCGCTCCAGACCGCGGTATGGCGGCTGCGCTCGCGGGCCTGCTGGGCCGACGCGGCGGCACTTCTGCCGACGGACACGCCGACCTCCACGCTGCAACGGGCGGGGCTGATGGTCGAACGGTGCCTCTACACCGAGGGCGGCTGGAGCGAGGCGGAGGACGCGCTGCGGACGGCGGAGGCGGTGGCCCGCACCGACGAGGAACGCGGCGCCGCCGCGTGCGAACGCGGCCAACTCGCCTACGCGGCCACGCTGCACGGGGTGCGGGACCGGGCCGACGAGGCGCGGGCCGCGCTCGGCAGGGCGGCGGCGCTGATCCCTCCAGGGGCGCCCGGGCGGGCCCTCCTGGACTTCCGCCGGGGCCTGCTGGCGGAGAACCTGACCCGCTCCCCGCAGGCGGCGCGGGCGGCCTACCGCCGGGCCCACGCGGCCGCGACGGCCCACACCGACCCGCTGCTGCTGTCCTTCACCTGGCGTCATCTGGCCGGACTTGCCCTGCGGGACGGCGAGTTGGCGGAGGCCCGGCACGGCTTCGCGGAGTCGCTGCGGATCAGGGAGGAGCTGGGTTACCTGGTGGGCACCGCACCGGCACTCGCGTCCCTGGCCGAGACGGAGTCCGAGCCGGAGGCGTCACGGCTGCGGGAGGAGGCGGGCCGCCTGTTCCGCCTCCTGGGCGGCGTCCCGACCTGGCTGGCGGCCCAGTTGACCCCACCGGCCCCGGGCGCGGCGACCGCGTGATCTGCGGCCCGGTGTGGGGTGTCGCGTAGTTCCCCGCGCCCCTTCGGGGGCGCAGACGACCGCGTCTTCCAGGGGCGCGGGGAACGACGCGATCGGCCACGACGTACCCGCACCCGGGTGCCGGCCGACGCCCCCACGTCGGGCCGCCGCGCGAACCGGCCGCCCCCCTCAACCCGCGGTGGTGAAATGCCCTGTCACCAACCGCCGCACCACGTCCAGCTCGCCCGCGATCAGCGCGTCCAGCAGCGCCGTGTGCTCACCCGCGTCCGCCATCAGGTCGGCCCGGCCCCCGTGCAGCGGAACCGCCCGCCGGTGCAGGTCCTCCGCGATCTGCACCAGCTGCTCGTTGCCCGCGAGGGCCAGCACCGCCCGGTGGAACGCCCGGTCGGCCTCCGCGTAGGTCGCCTTGCATCCCAGCGCCGCCGCCCGCGCCGACTCCTCGGCCAGCGGCCGCAACGCGTCCCACCGCTCGGCCGGCACGCTGCGCGCCAGCCGCATCATCACCGGCACCTCGATCAGCGCCCGCACCTCGGCCAGTTCGGCGAGCTCCCGGGCCCCCCGGCGCACGACCCGGAAGCCGCGGTTGGGCACGACCTCGACCGCGCCCTCCAGGGCCAGCTGCTGCATCGCCTCGCGCACGGGCGTCGCGGAGACCCCGAACCGCTCTCCCAGCGCCGGCGCCGAGTACACCTCACCGGGCGTCAGCTCTCCGCTCGCCAGTGCGGTACGCAGCGCGTCCAGGATCTGCCCGCGTACCGACGCCCGCTGCACGACGGGCCTGGGCCGCTGGATCGGCGGCTCGCCGTGCGTGTGCTCGCCGCGCGCGGCAGGCGTGCCGGCGGGATGCCCGCCCGCCTGCCAGGCCGGCTCCTCGGACCGCGTCTGCGCCGGCACCCTGGCCGTCCCGGCCGGAGCCGGGTGCGCGCGATGGTCCACGGGTCCTCCTCCGACTCGTCGGGACTTGGGTCATTAACGGTGGGTTGTTACTCGTCCGTCAAGCACCTTAGGCGCCCCGGGCGATAGTTCAAATTTCCGAACGAGTGGATAAGGTAAGCCTTACTTATCCTGCTGTCGGCCCGTACCCGATCGGTGGTAGCCCATGCCCTCTCCCGTCTCCGCCGCCTACGCCCGCCTGACCGAGGTCTGTCCCGGCCTGGTGGTCACGGTGCTCGGCCAGGGCGAGCCCGCACCCCGGGGCGGCGACTGGGTCGGCGCCGCCGAGCTCGCGGCGGGCGGGGCCGGCCTGGACACCTTCCTGGCCTGGGACGAGGACCAGATCCTGCGGGACCACGGGCAGCCGGGACGGCCGGACGTGGTGGCCGGCTTCGGCCTGCACCGCTACGGCTGGGCCGCCTGCCTCCTGATCACCCTCCCGTGGTTCCTGGACCGCCGGGTCCCGCGGCTGCCCGTGACGCACGTCTCGTACGACCGCGTGGCCGGCCGCATGGCGGTGCGTGTCGCCTCCTTCGCCTGCCTGCCGGACGACCCGGCGGCTGCGCTGCCCGGCGCGGTCGTCGTCGCCGACGAGGAGGCGCTGCGGGCCGAGGTGCGGGCAGCCGTCGCCGAACACCTGGAACCGGTCCTCGGCGCCTTCGGGCCGCGGATGCGGCGGCGCGGGCGGGCGCTGTGGGGCATGGCCACCGACGAGATCGTCGAGGGGCTCTGGTACATCGGCGAACTGCTCGGCGACGAGGAGCGGGCCGTACGCGAACTCGGCCGGCTGCTGCCGGGCGCCACCGAGCCGTACGTCGGCTCGGCCGCCTTCCGGCTGCTGACCGGCCCGGCGGGCGAGCCGCTGCCGACCCGGGACCGGGCGAGCTGCTGCATGTACTACACCCTGCGCCCCGAGGACACCTGCGTCACCTGTCCGCGGACCTGTGACGACGAGCGGATCGCCAAAATCACCGCGGCCGCGGCGACCTGAGGCACCTTCAGGACCGTCCCGGCACGGAGCACCCCTTGG
Source organism: Streptomyces sp. NPDC059224 (assembly GCF_042754285.1). Classification (NCBI taxonomy): domain Bacteria; kingdom Bacillati; phylum Actinomycetota; class Actinomycetes; order Kitasatosporales; family Streptomycetaceae; genus Streptomyces; species Streptomyces sp. NPDC059224. The sequence goes on along the minus strand of NZ_JBHZAN010000019.1, from coordinate 118,226 downwards.
GATCCACTAAGATCACCGAGGGCGGGACCACCCTTGCGCCGACAGGGAATTCACAACTTCCTCACTTGTCGCAGGAACTTTCCGAGGAACCACCCGTATGGGTACTCTTACTCGAACTCAACTCCCGCCCCTCATACGGCAGTTCGAGCAGAATGCCGCCCTGGGCCAAGCCCTTGCACTTCCTTGGCGGTCTCTTGCCCCGAAACCCCCTGAGGGCCGGCGGGACTGGGCCACTATGGCGGGCGATACGCCCTATCCCAATGCAAGGGACCCCTAGATGAGACTGACCGACATATCGCTGAACTGGCTGCTTCCCGGCGCCGTACTGCTCCTGGGCATGCTGGTCGCGGTGGCGGTGCTCGCGCGCTCCAAGCGGTCCGGCGGGGAGCACGCGAAGGACGACTCATGGGAGCGTAGCGAGGAGCGCCGCAGGCGCAAGGAGGCCATTTACGGCACCGTCTCCTACGCGCTCCTGTTCTGCTCCGCGGCGGTCGCCGCGGCGCTCTCGTTCCGCGGTCTGGTCGGCTTCGGCCAGCAGAACCTCGGACTCTCCGACGGCTGGGAGTACCTCGTGCCGTTCGGTCTGGACGGCGCGGCGATGTTCTCCTCCGTTCTCGCGGTGCGCGAGGCGAGCCACGGTGACGCGGCCCTCGGCTCCCGGATACTCGTGTGGACGTTCGCGGGCGCCGCGGCCTGGTTCAACTGGGTGCACGCGCCCAGGGGCGTGGACCACGCGGGCGCTCCCCAGTTCTTCGCCGGCATGTCGCTGTCCGCGGCCGTCCTCTTCGACCGCGCGCTGAAGCAGACCCGCAAGGCCGCCCTGCGCGAGCAGGGCCTGGTGCCGCGTCCGCTGCCGCAGATCCGTATCGTGCGCTGGCTGCGGGCTCCCCGTGAGACCTACAGGGCCTGGTCGCTGATGCTCCTGGAGGGCGTGCGCAGCCTGGACGAGGCGGTCGACGAGGTGCGCGAGGACAAGCGCCAGAAGGAGACGAACCGGATGCGCCGCCGCGAGCAGGACCGCCTGGAGCGGGCCCAGCTCAAGGCCATCAGCCGGGGCCACCGGGGCTTCGTCGGACGGGGCCGGCAGGACGAGGTGCACCAGGTCGAGCGCGCCTCCCAGCCCACTGCGGAGCCTGCCATACCGGCGCCGGAGCTCCCCGTACGCCAGCGGCCCTCCCTCCAGCCCGTCCGCAAAGGGTCTGACCCGATCACGGTCGACCTGACCGCGGAGGACGACACAATGGCGCTGCCGCGCCTGGACTCCCTGGAGCGCAAGCTCAAGGACCTCGAGCAGCAGTTCGGCTGATCGTCTGCTGCCGGACGGCACCTCGGGACGGGGGCGTGACCTTAGAGGTCGCGCCCCCGTCCCGTTGTACGCAGGTGCCTTCAGGCGGCGTCCGCATCCAGTTCGAACCACACCGACTTGCCCACCTCGTGCGGCTGGACGCCCCAGGCGTCCGCGAGGGAGTCGACCAGCACCATGCCCCGGCCGTGCGTGCCGTCGCCGGTGTCCGGGGCGCACACGCGGGGCCTGCGCCCCACGAAGTCCCGCACCTCCACACGCAGTTGGCTCGGTCCCACGACGGCCGTCAGTACGGCCTCACGGTCGGTGTGGACGAGGGCGTTGGTGACGAGTTCGCTGGTGAGCAGTTCCGCGATCTCCGAGCGGCCCGGTTTTCCCCAGTGTCGTAGCAGTTTCCGCAGCTCCCGTCGGGCCTCGGGCACCGCCCGCAGGTCCGACCGCCCCAGCCGGCGCCTGAGCTGTGACGGGTGTCCCCGTTCCGTCGTGTCGGTGTCTTCCCCCGCCGCCTGCGCCGAGGAGGCCCCGATGGCCACGGGACCGCCCCCTCGTGCCTGACTGTTCATGACCCCCGCCCGCGCGCTGTTGCCGGATCCCCTCCTGATCGAACACGTTCACGGGGATCCATGCCCGCTCGGGCACGGGCCAGTCATGTCACGCCGATGACGGCCGGGTGTTCGGCCATGTCCTGAACCGGCCCCGGTCCGTACGTCGTCTCCCGGACCGCCCCGTACGCGCCAACGGTGCCGCGGACCCGGCGCGAAACAGCCGCTCACACAACGGCCCGAGCTGTTTCACGTGGTTCGCGGCACCGCCGATTCTGGCCGAAACCTACCCTTCCGCCTACTTGCTCCCGAGACCCTTGGTGCCGATGTGAGTGATCTTGTGGGAGTCGCGGGTCATGTCGACGTACAGCTTCGTGGTCGTGTTCCGGCTCCAGGTGAGGGTGACGACGGCCTCGGTGCGGTTCTTCACCGTGCCGTTGCCGGTGACCTTCCACTTGAGCGGGGTGTTCTGGGCCCGGAGCACCCCGTCGGCGTGCTCACGCTGCTCCCAGGCCTTCAGCGCCTTCAGGTAGGTCGGGTCGAGGTAGTAGGCACGCAGCGCGGTGGGCAGGCCGCCGCTTCCGTCCGGGTCGCTCTCGGCGTCGACGTAGGCGCCGTAGAAGTCGGCGATCCGGGTGAGGTTGTCCGACGGGTCGCCGGCGACGCTGCGCGAGGCGCCGGCCGAGGCCTGGGCGGTGACGCCGAGCCCGAGGGCCGCGGCGAGCAGGCCGGCGGTCAGGACGGTGCGGGTCTTGGTGCTCATGTCTGATTCCCCGTTGTCTGTGATGAGGTGCTTGTGGTGAGTTGGCTGTGGTGAGTTGGCTGTGCAGATGGCCGATGGCAGATGGCTGTCGGGGCCGTCCTCCCCTCCCCCGGGCGGGAGGACGGCCCCGACCCATCAGTGGAGCTTCTTCACGGCCGTGACGGTCGTCTTCTTGAACGCCTTCACCGGCGCGTCCTGGAAGCCGCCCAGCTGCCCCCAGTCCACGACCGTCACGGTCCTCCCCTCCCGGCCGAGCGACAGCAGCCGGATGTCACTGGCGCCCCAGGAGGTCTCGGTGTGCAGGGCGTAGACATGGGCGCCGTCCCCGACGCGCAGGTCTCCGTGGTCCTGGAAGTCGGCCCGGGTCTCCGGGTCGTCCATCTCGATCCGGTCCGCGCAGGACACGATGTCCTCGTCGAGCTTCGCGACCCGGCCCTTCGCCGCGCGGACGTCGGGCAGTTCGACGCTGACCTGACGGGCGCCGGTGTCCAGGTCGGTCCGGAACTCCCGGTACCAGGTGTGCCGGCCACCGCCGAGGGCGACGCCGAGGCAGGTGTCCTGCCTGACCGCCTCCGGTACGCCCGCGGTGACCCGGCCGGCCGTCCAGGACGAGCCCGGACGCGGCGGCAGGTCGGACGCCGCGAGGAAGCCGGGCGGCTCTGGGGCGGCCGCCGCCGGGACGGCGAGCGAGCCGCCCACGGCGAGGGCGGCGCCGGCGAGTACGGTGAGCGCGCCTGCTCGGGTGCGCTTGGGCATGGATGGTCCCCCGTCGGATCGGTGCATGGGTGTGGGATGCCGCGGACGGCGCCGGCTGGTCGGGCCGGCCCTGGTCGGTGCGACACCAGAAGCATCGGCCGTCCGCCGCGGCAACCGCAACGGCAACCGCCCGTTCCGCCGCCCTGGAACCATCCCAGCCCATGTGACGTGCAGGTATATGAATGCCTGGGATACGGACGACCGGGGGAAGGTGCCCGTGCGCGAGGACGTCGAGGAGTTCGCGGCGCTGCTGCGGCAGTTGAAGGACCGTACGGACCGGAGCTACGGCTCGCTGGCCCGCCGCCTGAACATGAACACCTCCACCCTGCATCGCTACTGCGCGGGCGAGGCGGTACCGCTGGACTTCGCTCCGGTCGAACGTCTGGCCGCGTTCTGCGGGGCGAGCCCGCAGGAGCGGCTGGAACTCCACGAACGCTGGTTACGGGCGGTGGCGGCACGGCAGCGGCCACGGACCGCGGAGGACACCGGGACCGGCGAGCCGGAGGCCGTCGCCGGGAGCGGCACGGATCCGGCGCCCGAGCCCGGACCCGTGCCCGAGCCCGCGCCCGAGCCCCGCCCCTGGTACCGCCGGCGCCGCACCCTGGTCGGTTCTGCAGTGGCCGTCGTCCTGCTGGTGACGCTGGGCAGTCTGATCGCCCCCTCGGACGACCGGCCGCCCGCCGGCACCTCGGCCCGGTCCGCGGGTTCCTCCCCCACCACCGCCGCCGGGGACGCCCGGCGCCCCGGCCCGACGGCCACCGGGCCATCACCGGAGGACTCCGGCTCGCCGGTCCGCCGCTCGCCCTCCCCCTCGCCGCACGGCACCAGGACCCCCGCCCCCTCCGGCCCGGCCACGCCCGGCGCCTCCGCCCCGGCCACCGTCCCGCTCGCCTGGACCGCCGGCTCCCAGGTCTGGGAACTGGGCTGCGACCACGACTACGTCATCGACAAGCAGCCGGCCGAGGTCCCGCCGCCGCCGGTCCCGCAGGACGCAGGCACCTGGGCAGCCACCCAGAACGCGGTGCACGGCCACGACACGATCGTCCAGATCTCGGTGCAGGGCCGCTCGTCCACGGCCGTCGTCCTGGAGGACCTACGGGTGCGGGTCGTCGGCCGTACCTCCCCGGCACCCGGCATCGCCTACTCCATGGCCGACGGCTGCGGCGGCGGTCTCACCCCGCGCTACTTCGACGTCGACCTGGACAAGGACCGCCCCCTCGCCCGCCCGGTGGCCGGCGAGGGCCCGGACGGCCGGACCGTCTCGACCATGCGGCTGCCCTACCGGGTCTCGTCCACCGACCCGGAGGTGCTCCGCGTCAACGCGCACACCGAGGGCTGCGACTGCCGCTGGTATCTCGAACTGGACTGGTCCTCACAGGGCCGCTCGGGCACGGTCCGGATCGACGACCACGGACGGCCGTTCCGCACCAGTTCCATCAAGGGCCTGCCGCACTACTGGTACGGCTTCGTCGACGGCGTCCGCCAGTGGGTGCCGGTCGAGGGCTGAGCCGGACGGCACCCGCTACGGCCTCGGCATGTTGCGCAGGTTGGAGCGGGCCATCTGGACCATCCGGCCCACGCCGCCGTCCAGGACCATCTTGGACGCGGAGAGCGCGAAGCCGGTGACCATGTCGGCACTGATCTTCGGCGGGATGGACAGCGCGTTGGGATCGGTGACCACGTCGATCAGGGCCGGGCCCCTGTGCTTGAAGGCGTCCTTCAGCGCACCGGCGAGCTGGCGGGGCTTCTCGACCCGCACCCCGTAGGCACCGCAGGCCCGGGCGACGGCGGCGAAGTCGGGGTTGACGTTGGTGGTGCCGTACGAGGGCAGGCCCGCCACCAGCATCTCCAGTTCCACCATGCTGAGGGCCGAGTTGTTGAACAGGACGACCTTCACCGGCAGGTCGTACTGCACGAGGGTCAGGAAGTCGCCCATCAGCATGGCGAAGCCGCCGTCCCCGGACATCGACACGACCTGGCGGCGGCGGTCGGTGAACTGCGCGCCGATCGCCATCGGCAGCGCGTTGGCCATCGAACCGTGCGAGAAGGAACCGATCACCCGGCGGCGGCCGTTGGGCGTGACGTACCGGGCGGCCCAGACGTTGCACATGCCGGTGTCCACCGTGAACACGGCGTCCTCGTCGGCGAGTTCGTCGAGCACGGAGGCCACGTACTCGGGGTGGATCGGGACGTGCTTCTCCACCTTGCGGGTGTACGCCTTCACCACCCCCTCCAGCGCGTCCGCGTGCTTCTTGAGCATCCGGTCGAGGAACCGCCGGTTCTCCTTGGTCCGCAACCGCGGCACCAGACAGCGCAGCGTCTCGCGCACATCGCCCCACACGGCGAGGTCGAGACGGGAGCGGCGGCCCAGTACCTCGGGGCGCACGTCGACCTGGACGATCTGCACGTCGTCGGGGAGGAAGGCGTTGTAGGGGAAGTCGGTGCCGAGCAGGATCAGCAGGTCGCACTCGTGGGTGGCCTCGTAGGCGGCGCCGTAGCCGAGCAGTCCGCTCATGCCGACGTCGTACGGGTTGTCGTACTGGATGTGCTCCTTGCCGCGCAGGGCGTGGCCCACCGGGGACTTGATCTTCCCGGCGAGCTCCATGACCTCCGCGTGCGCGCCCGCCGTGCCGCTGCCGCAGAACAGCGTCACCTTGTCCGCCGCGTCGATCATCGCGACCAGCTTGTCGAGTTCCTCGTCCCCGGGACGGACGGTGGGCCGGGAGGTGACGATCGCGTTCTCGAGGGGCTCGTCCGGAGCGGGCTCGTCGGCGATGTCGCCCGGCAGGCTCACCACGCTCACCCCGCTGCGGCCGACCGCGTGCTGGATGGCGGTCTGGAGCAGCCGGGGCATCTGCCTGGGGCTGGAGATCAGCTCGCTGTAGTGGCTGCACTCCTGGAAGAGCCGGTCGGGGTGGGTCTCCTGGAAGTAGCCCAGGCCGATCTCGCTGGAGGGGATCTGCGAGGCGAGGGCGAGCACCGGGGCCATCGAACGGTGCGCGTCGTACAGGCCGTTGATGAGGTGCAGGTTGCCCGGTCCGCAGGAGCCGGCGCAGGCTGCCAGTCTCCCGGTGACCTGGGCCTCCGCGCCGGCCGCGAAGGCGGCGGTCTCCTCGTGGCGGACGTGGATCCAGTCGATGGCGGAGTTGCGGCGGACGGCGTCGACCACCGGGTTGAGGCTGTCACCGACGACGCCGTAGAGGCGGCGGACTCCGGCTCGGACGAGGATGTCGACGAACTGCTCGGCGACGTTCTGCTTGGGCATGACGGACGGGTGCCCCTTCCCTGTGGGCGGATACCTCCCCATCCACGCACAGGGACCGGCGTCACGCCTCCCAGACGACCGCCGCCGTACGGTCGTCGGCGTAACCCTTCACCCGCACCTGGGTGTCCGCGAGGAACGCGGCGAGACCCGGCGGAGCGCCGCCGGACCAGCGCCGGGCCAGATAGGCGCAGAGGGCGGGCTCACCGCGCAGCGGATCGGCGAGGCCGCCGCTGCACATCACCAGCGCGTCACCCGGGCGGGCTACCGAGGCCCGGAAGAGGAAGGGGGCGCGGGGCGGTTCCGGAGCGGGTTCGTAGGGGCTCGGCGGGGTCGGTATGCCGAGGTCCATGGTGAGCCGGTCGCCCTCCGGGGTCTCGGCGGGCGGCGAACCGTAACCGACCACGGGCTCTCCGACGGTCTCGGTGCCGGCGCGCGGTTCGATGTCCTGCCACTCGCCGTCCCGGAGCCGGAACAGTCCGCCCTCCCCGGCCCCGAAGAAGACCCGGGTACGGCACTGGGGGTGGGTGGGGACGAGCAGGCAGCGCAGGCTGGCCGCGTACTCGTCGGCGGCGACGCCCCGTTCGGCCGCGCCGGCCCGGAGCCGGCCGAGGCTGCGGTCGGTGAGCCGGTGCAGCCCGGACTTGAGGTCGCCGCGCCGGGCGGCCTGGATGTCCTCGGTGAGCCGCTGGTGGCTGCGGCCCACGGCCCGGGCGATCCACTGGCAGACCTCGGCGGCGGCCCGGTGGGCGCCGGGGGCGCCCCGGGCACCGGTGGCCAGCGCGACCAGGAGCAGCGCCCGGTCGCCGGACCCGAACCGGGCGGTGAGCAGGGCGTCGCGGCGCGGCTCGCCGCGGTACCGGGTGGAGTCACCGCGCTGGGAGACGGCCCGCAGGGTGCAGATGCCGTAGCGGGCGCCGTCCAGCACGGTGTCGGCGACCAGGTCGTCGAGTCCGTCGGGGTCGGCGGCGGGCAGCGCGGTCGGTTCGGCGTCGTAGGTGGGCGGCCCGGAGCCGACGTACTCCACGGAGGAGGCCGGGGCGGAGTACGGCGGGGGCGCGGCCAGGTCGGGGCGGGTGGCGGGGTGCGCGCCGGCCCAGGCGTCGTCCTCCGCCTCCGCGGACTCCGGGTCCTCCTCGTCCCAGGGCCAGGGCTTCCGGGCGGGGGCGGCGTCCTCGCCCGGTGCCCCGGCGGCAGCGCGTTGCGCGGGCACGGCGGGCGGCTGCTGGCCCGACGACGGCTCCCGGCCGGCCGGCGGGGCCGGCAGCGGAGGCGGCCCGCCGGCCGCCGCGGAGGCCGGTACCTTCGGGGGACCCGGCGGGCCGGCCGGGACCGGCGGGACCCCGGCGGCCGACGGCCCCGCTGCGGCCAAGGACCCGGGCGGGCTCGGCTGCACCGGCACGGTCCAAGGACCGGGTGCGGCCGGTGAGTCCGACGCGTCCGGCACACCGGACCGCCTCGGCACCGCCGGCGGGACCGGGGGCGGATCCGGCGGGACCGGGGGCGGATCCGGCGGGACCGGGGCGGCCGGTGGCGCCGGATCGGTGCCCGGTTCCTCCGGGGCTGCCCGCCGTCCCCGCCCCGCCACCGTGTTCTTCGCCGAGGCGAACCGGTCGTCCAGGGAATCGGGCGCGGCCGTGGGGCCGGTGTCCTCGGTGGAGTCGTCGTACAACTGCCCCCACCAGTCGTCCTCATGACGGGCGGGCCTACCCCCTGGCTGGCTCATGCCCCTCATTGTCACCGCGGGAGCCGGATGAAAACGGGGCATCAGGAAAATCCCGTACACGAGTCGGTATCGAACGCCGTGCCGAGTGACGTACTGAACACTCGTGCGGGGAAATGGGCTCGACGACACGTACGGGGGGAACGGTACGCGTGACACGTGTGAGTCGCCGGGTGGTCCCACCCCCCACGGGAGAACCACCCGGCGACAGCTGAGTGACCCGGCCCCGGATACCCTGCGCGCGTGCGCGTCACGGGCCCGGGTCACCGTTTCGCACGGCCGGACGCGGTGACGTCCCGGCCGGAGACCAGATGGTGACGGGTGTTCCTTGCGACCAGCTGTGAATCGCGGATCCGGATACCCGGTGAAGGTGCCGTGGTGACGTGATCTTGGCAGAGTGACCGCCGGTACGGCGATGATGTGCTGCGGCGGGTTTGCGCCGTGGCCGGTTCCCGCCATGGGGCCCGATTTCAAGGGAGGAACGCGGGTCGATGCTGGCAGCGCTCGGGCTGGACGAGAAGGACGAGTCGGCGTACCGGACGCTGGTCTCCGTGGGCGCCGCCGATGTGCCCGATCTGGCGCGGCGGCTGACGCTGGCCGAGCCGGACACCGAGCATGCGCTGCGCCGGCTGGAGCGGCACGGCCTCGCGGCCCAGTCCTCGGGCCGGCCGGGCCGCTGGGTGGCCGCGCCGCCCGGGGTGGCGCTGGGCGCGCTGCTCACCCGGCAGCGGCACGAGCTGGAGAAGGCCGAGCTGGCGGCGGCGCTGCTCGCCGAGGAGTACCGGGCCGCGGCGGCCGAGCCGGCGGTGCACGACCTGGTGGAGGTGGTGACCGGCGCCCCGGCCGTCGCCCAGCGTTTCCTCCAGCTCCAGCTGGGCGCCGCCGACGAGGTGTGCGCACTGGTCACCGGCAACCCGACGGTGGTCTCCGGAGTGGAGAACGAGGCCGAGGAGCAGGCGGCCGGCCGGGGGGTGCGCTACCGGGTGGTGGTGGAGCGTGCGGTGCTCGATCTGCCGTACGGGATCACGGAGTTGACGGCGGCACTGGGCCGGGACGAGCAGGTGCGGGTGGTGGACCGGGTCCCCACCAGGCTGGTCGTGGCGGACCGCGCCCTCGCGATGGTCCCGCTCACCTCCCGGACCTCGGAACCCGCCGCGGTGGTGGTGCACGCCAGCGGCCTGCTGGAGCTGCTGTCCGAACTGTTCGAGTCCGTGTGGCGGACGGCTCTGCCGCTGCGCCTGGGCGCGTCCGGAGTGACCGAGGACGGGCCGGACGCCCCCGACCCCACCGATCTGGAGGTGCTGTCGCTGCTGCTGGCCGGGCTGACCGACGCGAGCGTGGCCAAACAGCTCGACCTGGGCCTCAGGACCGTGCAGCGCCGGGTGAAACGGCTGATGGAGCTGGCCGGGGTGACGACCCGGCTGCAACTGGGCTGGCACTCCTACGAGCGGGGCTGGGTGGCCCGGGACTGACCCGCGCGGCACCCTGGGCAGATGGGAGCAGGGGAACTCCTGCTGGTCGGCCTGGTGCTGGTGATCGGCCTGTGCGGAGTACTGGTGCCCGGCGTGCCGGGTTCGTGGCTGGTGTGGGCCGCCATGCTGTGGTGGGCGCTGTACGACCCGCGCCCGGTGGCCTGGGCGGTCCTGGTCGGCGCCTCGGTCGTGCTGCTGCTCGCCCAGGTGGTCCGCTGGACCCTGCCGCCGCGGCGGCTGCGGGCGGGCGGTGCCACCGCCGGCATGGGCGTGTACGCCGGGACGGGCGCCGTCCTCGGCTTCGTCCTGCTCCCCGTGATCGGCGCGATCCCCGGCTTCATGGCCGGGATCTACCTGCACGAACGCCTCCGTCTCGGCCGCCGCGCCGAGGCGCTGGCCGCACTGCGCACGACGATGGAAGCGGGCGGCTCCAGCGTGCTGGCCGAACTGTTCGCCTGCCTGCTGGTCGCGGCGGGCTGGCTGGTGGCGGTGGTCCGGGGCGGGTGAGTGCTCAGAGCAGGTCGACGAGGCGGACGGCGGCGGCCAGGGCGCGCATGCCCGCGTCGTTGAAGTGCAGATGGTCGCCGGGGTCGTAGCCGGGCCGGATCCGCGTCGGCCGCCGCGGGTCACGGACGACGGCGTCGAAGTCGACGTACGCGTCGAAGACGTGCCGGGTGCGGATCAGCGCGTTGACCCGCTGCCGTACGGCCTCCCGGGCGTCGGTGTAGCCACTGAACCCTTCGTAGGGCGTGAGCGTCGCGCCCACGACCCGGATCCCGCGGGCATGGGCGCGGGCCACGACCGTCCGGTACGCCCGCACGAAGTCGTCGGGGTCGGTCGCCTCGGGGGTGCCCTTGATGTCGTTGATGCCTTCGAGGAGGACCAGGGCCCGGACACCCGCCCGGGTCAGCCCGTCGGCGTCCAGCCGGTTCAGGGCGCCCGGTCCCCCGGTGCTGTCGAGCAGCAGCCGGTTGCCGGAGATCCCGGCGTTGAGGACGCCGATCCGGAAGGGGCGCAGCCGTTCCGCGAGGCGGTCGGGCCAGCGGTGGTTGGTGCCGAAGCTGGAGCCGTTGCCGTCGGTGAGGGAGTCGCCGAAGGCGACCACGGTGCCGAGGGTCACGGCGCACACGTCGACACCGGTGACGTAGTACCAGTTCCCGGTGGTCCGGGTGAACGCGTCCCCGTGCTCGTCGGCGGCCCGGCCGGTGCCGCGCCCGGCGAGGTAGCTGGTCTGGAGCGCGACCCGGTGATAGGTGGCGGGGCCGGGGTCCCCCGGCGTCTCGACGGTGACCAGCAGGTCGGCGGCGGCCGGGACGGGGAGCGGCACCGGGTCGCTGACCAGGTCCTGTCCGACCGGTACGGCCGCGGTTGTGGCCCCGCCGAAGGTGGCGCCGCGCATGGACCCGGGTACGGCGTCGGGGCCGGTGCCCCGGCGCAGCGCTACGGTGACGGCGCCGAGCCGTAGCGGCGCGCTGCCGAGCCGGTTGCTGACGCGGATCCGTACCGCGCTGCCTCCGACGCTGAGATGGACGACGTTGCGGTAGGCGGCCCCGGGAACCGCGGGGACGGTACCGGAGGGCGCGGCCTCCCAGCTCCCCGCCCAGAGCGAGGGGCCGGACTCGGCGCCGGCCCGCCCCGTCGTACCCACCGCGATCAGCAGCGCCGCGCCGAGGACCCGCCCGACCTTGCGCATCCGCACCTGCCCTTCCCTAGGTCCACTGGAGGGGAAGGTGACATACGGATGCCGTGCGGGGCAGCAACTCGACCGGGGGCACCACTCGGCTGGCGCAGCGCGTGCCCGGCGGCACGGCACCCCTGAACGGCGGGCGGCAGGCGGCTGCCCGCGCTCCTGCCGGGGTGTCTCAGTCCCGGCCCACCACTCCCTCCAGCGTCAGCAGCCGTACCTTGCGCTCAAGTCCCCCCGCGTACCCGGTCATCGATCCGTCCGCCCCGATCACCCGGTGACAAGGCCGCACGATCAGCAACGGGTTGGCCCCGATCGCCCCGCCGACCGCCCGAACCGCCGTCCTGGACGCCCCGATCCGCGCGGCGATCTGCCCGTACGTCGTCGTCCCCCCGTACGGAACACCGTCCAGCGCGCTCCACACCCGCTCCCGGAAGTCGGTCCCGTGGGTACTCAACTCCAGACGGAACTCCTCCAGTTCACCGGCGAAGTACGCGGCGAGCTGCTGCTCGGCCGCCCGGAAGGGCCCCGCGTCCGCGAGCCACCCCGCCTCCACGCTCCGGGCGCCCTTCTGCCCGGGGACGGACAGGGAGGTCAAGGCCCCGCGTCCGTCCGCCGTCAGGAGCAACTCCCCGACCGGCGACGCGATCCGGGTCCAGTACGTGTCACCCATCAGTTCCTCAGCTCTCCTTCCACCAGCAGGTGCCGGGCGGCGTACGACCGCCAGGGCCGCCAGCCCTCCGGTACGTCCCGGCCCGGCCCGGCAACGTCGGGGTCGCCGAGCGCGCGGACGCGGATCTCGGCGACCACCTCCGGCCGCATCCCGGGCAGCGCCCGCAGGGCGGCCACCGCGTCGTCCCGGTCGGCGCCCGGGTCCAGCCGTACGGCGCCGTCCGCCAGCGCGGTGGCGAGCGCGCCGAGGGTGCCCTCCGGCTCCGCGCCGGCAAGCACGGCGGGCTCCGGGAAGAGGCGGGTGAGGCTGCCGGCCGGCGCGTCCAGCACCTTCCCGTACCGCTGGACCAGCCACTCCGCGCCCCCGGTCCCGACCAGGGCCCGTACCGCGGCCTCGGCCGGATCCGCGGTGCCGGGCGAGCGCAGCCCCGGCCGGGCGGCGACCAGCGGGGCGAGCCGTGCGTCCTCGGCGAGCCGCTCGTCGACCGCGTACGGGTCGGCGTCGAGGTCGAACAGCCGCCGCAGCCGCTGTACGCCGGTGGTCAGGTCGCGCGGGTCGGTGAGTCGCAGCCTGGCGTCGAGCCAGCCGCCGGGACGGGCACCGCCGTTGGCGGCACCCGTCCGCTCCTCGACGGCGACGACGGCATGGCCGTAGGGAAGTCGCAGGGTGCGGCGGTAGGTGCGGGCGCCCAGGGCACCGGCCACCTCCTCGATGCCGGGTACGGCCTCGCGCTCCAGCAGGTCGAAGACGGGGCCGGCCTGGTAGGGGCCGCGGTGGGCGAGCCGCAGCGGGATCCCGGCGGCCGGCGAGCCGCGCCGGGCGCCCCGGCCACCGGGCGCCGCCTCGCGCAGCCCGCTCGGGGTCGTGGCGTACACGTCACGGACGGTGTCGTTGAACTGCCGCACGCTCGCGAAGCCGCTCGCGAACGCGATCTCCGTGATCGGCAGCTCGGTGGTCTGGAGCAGCAGGCGCGCGGTGTGGGCGCGCTGGGCCCGGGCGAGGGCGACCGGGCCGGCGCCGAGTTCGGCGGTGAGCTGCCGTTGCACCTGGCGGGCGCTGTAGCCGAGCCGCCCGGCGAGGCCGCCGACCCCCTCCCGGTCCACGACGCCGTCGCCGATCAGCCGCATGGCCCGGCCGACGACGTCGGCGCGGGCGTTCCACTCGGCGGATCCCGGCACGGCGTCCGGCCGGCACCGGCGGCAGGCCCGGAAACCCGAGCCCTGCGCCGCGGCGGCGGTGCGGAAGAAGCGGACGTTGTGCCGCTTCGGGGTGACGGCGGGGCAGCTGGGACGGCAGTAGATGCCGGTGGTCCGCACGGCGAAGAAGAACGCGCCGTCGAACCGCCCGTCCCGGCTGCGCACCGCCTCGTACCTGGTCTCTTCGTCCATCACTCGTCAAGTGTGAGCGATGAGCGCGGGTGGGGCTGGCGGGAATCGGACACCGAGCCGACGGGCAGGGCAGCGCGGCCGCCCCACCCGCCCGCACTCATCCCGCTACCGCCACCGTCCCCGCTTCGCCTCCATCGCCGCCTTCCCCTCCGCCCCCCTCTTCTTCCAGTCCTTCTTGATCTCGGAGCGGAGCCGCGCGTCCGTCTTCGCGACGATCCACTGGTTCTCCCGCATCAGCTTGCGGTAGCTCTCCAGCCTGCGCACGGGCAGTTCCCCGGTCTCCACCGCGTGGCGCACCGCACAGCCCGGTTCGCTCTCGTGCCCGCAGTCGGCGAACCGGCACCGCTGCGCCAGTTCCTCGATCTCGGAGAACACCTGCCCGACCCCGGCCCCGGCGTCGAACAGGCCCACGCCGCGCAGCCCCGGCGTGTCGATCAGGACACCCCCGGCCGGCAGCGCCAGCAGGTTGCGGGTGGTCGTGGTGTGCCGGCCCTTGCCGTCGACGTCCCGGGCGGCCTGGACGTCCATCACCTCCTCGCCGACCAGTGCGTTGGCGAGGGTGGACTTGCCCGCGCCGGACTGTCCGAGCAGAACGGACGTACCGGAGCGGACGAGCGAGACGAGGAGGTCCAGGCCGTCCCCCTCCAGCGCGCTGACGGTGAGGACGGGCACGCCGGGGGCGCTGGTCTCGACGTCCTGGACGAGATGCGCGAGCGTCACCGGGTCCGGGACCAGGTCGGCCTTGGTGAGGACCACGACCGGCTGGGCCCCGGACTCCCAGGCCAGCGCCAGGAACCGTTCGATCCGGCCGAGGTCGAGTTCGACGGCGAGGGACACCGCGACGATCGCGTGGTCGACGTTGGCCGCGAGGATCTGCCCCTCGGACCGCTTGGAGGAGGTGGAGCGCACGAAGGCGGTACGGCGCGGCAGATACGCGCGTACGTAACGGGGGTTACCGCCGGGTTCCACGGCGACCCAGTCGCCGGTGCACACGACGCGCAGCGGATCGTGCGGGGTGACGAAGGCCGTGTCGGCGCGCAGCGGCCCGCCGGCGGTGACGATGTCGCACTGCCCGCGGTCGACACGGACGACCCGCCCGGCCAGCAGGCCTTCGGCGGCATAGGGGGCGAACTCCTTCGCCCAGGTCTCGTCCCAGCCGTAGGGAGCGAGCGCGGAGAAGACAGCAGCGGAGCTGGAAGACAAGGGTGACCCTTCACAGGGCGGCCCCGGGAATACGGGTAGGTCAGCCGGTGGCCGCGGAGGTGGAATGGATGAACTTCTGGTCACGGGCAGCGCCCATCGCAACGACAGCCATCGGTCACACCTCCTGCGCGTCAATCGGCCAACAGCGGCGGCGAATCCGAGCCGCCGCACCGAGCGACCTCACCTTAGAGGGCACGCGCACCGGGACGCCAACGCTTTTCCCCGGCTGCGTCCCGGGCCGTGCCGGCCGAGGAGCCGTGCCGGACCGCGGGCGGTGTCGTACCGGGCACGGAATGGTTGCGGCATGGGCTTACCGGCATGCGGCGCCGGGGCTGCGGGCAGCATGACGGGCCATGAGCAGAGACCGTTACGTCGACTTCCTGCGCGCGTGGGCCATCGTGCTGGTGGTCCTCGGCCACTGGCTGATCACGGCCCTGGTCCGGGAGCCCGGTGGACGAATCACCGCCCCGGAGCTGCTGGCGACCGTGCCCTGGACCCAGTGGCTGACCCTGGTGTTCCAGATCATGCCGCTGTTCTTCCTCGCCGGGGGTCATGCGGCCGGCGGTTCCTGGCCGCGGCACCGGGCCGCCGGGGGGACGGCCGCCGGGTGGCTGGGGCGGCGGGCGCTGCGGCTGCTGCTGCCGACGAGCCTGTACAGCGGCCTGGTGCTGCTCGCCGTCGGTGTCTGTTCGGCGGCGGGCGTGGACGCGGGCACGCTGTCGCTGGTGGGCTGGGCGATGGCGATGCAGTTCTGGTTCCTCCCGGTGTACCTGCTGCTCAGCGCCCTGACACCGCCGATGCACGCGGCGCACCGGCGCTGGGGCGGGCGCGTCCCGGCGGTGCTGGGGGCGGTCGCCCTGGCCGTGGACGTGCTCGTGGTGAGGGTGCACGCGCCGTACGCGGGGCTGCTGAACTACGTGCTCGTGTGGGGTGTCGCCTATCAGCTGGGCTTCTGCTGGCGGGACGGTCTGCTGACCCGGCGGCTGGTGCCGGTCCTGATGGCGGCGGGCGGTGCGGGGGCCTTCGCGGCGCTCGTGGCCTTCGGGCCGTTCCCGGTCAGTCTGATCCTGGTGACCGGGCAGCACCCCGGCAACACCGATCCGCCGTCGGCCGCGATGCTGGCGTGGGTGGTGGCCCAGGTCGGGCTGTGTCTGCTCGCCGCGCCGGCGGTGCGGCGGCTGCTGGACCGCGAGCGGGTGTGGCGTGTGGTGCGCCCGGTGGGGGCCACCAGCATGACGCTCTACCTGTGGCACATGCTGCCGGTCCTGGTGGTCGCCGCCGCGTTCTACCTGACCGGCCTCGCGCCCGAGCCGGCGCTCGGGTCCGCCGCGTGGTGGGCGCTGCGGATCCCGTGGCTGCTGGTGCTCGGTGTCGTCCTGGCCGGTGTCGTGTCCGCGCTCCGGCCCCTGGAAAGCGGGCTGACCGTGCTGTACGAACGGACGGGTCCGGACGCGGCCCTGCGGCACGCCTGGCCGCTGTGGCTCGGCCTGGCCATGGACGTCGCCGCTCTCAGCCGATTCGCCGTGCGGGGGTTCGCACCCGACGGCCGGTTCCCCGTCCTGCCGGCCGTGGGCCTGGCACTGGGCACGACGCTGGTGATGCTGACCCGGCGAGCTACGGCACACCGCCCGGAACGGCGCGCCGCGGCCCGGGCGACGGGCCGCGCGTGAGAGCGGGTTCCAGGGGTTCGGCACCGGCTGGCCGAGCCGGTGCCGGCCGGGGCGGGCGGCGGTTGTCCGGACGCGGTGTGACCGGCAGCCGGGACGGTCCGGCTACGCGGCGAACGGCCCCGGCAGCTCTCCCGACCCCCGCTCGATCAGCCGGGTCGGCATGACGACGGTGCGTGGTGGTGAGACGTCGCCGTGGATGCGGGCGAACAGCAGATGCGCCGCCCGGGTCGCGAGGCCCACCGGGTCCTGGGCGATCACGGTGACGGGCGGCGTCAGCCGCTCGGCGAGTGCGAAGTCGTCGAAGGCGATGAAGGCCAGGCCGGCGGGGAGGACGGTGAGGGCGCTGAAGGCGAGGATCTCGTTGCCGGCCAGCAGGGCGGTGGGCGGGTCGGGCCGGTTCAGCATCTCCGTGACGGCCCGGGCCGCCTCCGGGCCCGACCGCAGACCGTCCCTGACCAGTGCCGGGTCGGCGGTGATGCCGGCCGCGGCCAGCGCCGCCAGATACCCGCGCCGGCGTTCGCCGAACGTCCAGATCCGCGGGGTGTCGCCGAGGTAGCCGATCCTGCGATGGCCGTGTGCCGCCAGCCGCCCGACCGCCTCGCGCACCGCGCCGAAGTTGTCGACCACCACGGCGTCGACGTTCAGCCCGGGTGCCGCCCGGTCCACGCAGACGATCTTCGTGCCCTGTGCCTGCGCGGGGCGCAGGAAGCGGTGGCTGCCGGCGGCCGGGGTGAGGATCAGGCCGTCCACGCGGCGGGCGGTGAACGCGGCGATCACCTCGCGTTCCCGGCCGAGGTCGGCGCGGCTGGAGCCGATGAGCATGACGCTGCCGCGCTGCCGGGCGACGTCCTCGGCCGCGGAGGCGACCGCGGCCATGAAGGGGTCGGCCACATCATCGACCAACAGCCCTATGGTCTGGCTCAGTTCGTGGGTCCGGCGTAACTGGCGGGCCACGTCGTCACGTTGGTAGCCGAGTTTGCGGACCGCGGCCTCCACCCGCGCGGCGGTGCGCGGGGCGACGGCCGCATCGCCGTTCACGACCCGGGACACCGTCATCGCGCTGACGCCCGCTTCCGCGGCAACGTCCTTCATGGTCGGCCGGGTGGCTGCCACGCCACGTCCTCCACCTGCGTCACGTTTGAGCGTCGACCGGTTAACGTTACCAACTGGACGGCATATCAACAGACCTGCGAATACGTGGAGTTGAGAGGCCCTGGGGACCGACGCGGGATCGGCTGCACCACCCTTGACACCCCGCTGCGGGCACCCCAAGAATCAGCCAAGCTGTTAACGATACCAACCAGAAGGCACAACATGGCCTCTGCAAGGGAACCACTGCTCACCGCACATGGCGTGGTCAAGCGTTTCGGTCACGTCCAGGCGCTCCAGGGCGCCGATTTCACGGCATACCCCGGCGAGGTCGTCGCCCTCATCGGCGACAACGGCGCCGGCAAGTCCACTCTGGTGAACGTCCTGTCGGGCGTCCTCTCCCCCGATGCCGGCGAAGTCCGCCTGGACGGCGAGCCGGTGCGGTTCTCCGGGCCGATGGACGCACAGCGGCACGGCGTGGAGACGGTGTACCAGGACCTTTCGCTGGCACCGGATCTGGACGCGGCGGCCAACCTCTATCTCGGCCGCGAGATCGTGCGCGGAGGCCTGCTCGGGCGGGTCGGCATCCTCGACCGGCCCGCGATGCGCCGGGAGGCGGTCAGGGCCTTCGCCGAGCTCGGTGTGGAACTCAAGGATGTGACGGCTGCTGTGACAACGTTGTCCGGCGGGCAGCGGCAGTCCGTCGCGGTGGCCCGGGCGGTCGCCTTCGCCAACAAGGTCATCTTCATGGACGAGCCGACCGCCGCCCTCGGGGTGGTGCAGCGCGCTCGGGTCCTGGAGACCGTCCGCAGGGTCGCCGAACGGGGCATCTGCGTGGTGCTGATCAGTCACAACATGCCCGAGGTGCTGTCGGTCGCGGACCGGGTGGAGGTACTGCGGCTGGGCCGGCGCGTCGCGTCGTACACCGCGGCGGAGACCACGATCGAGGAGCTCGTCGGGGCGATGACCGGGTCCCTGGACGGGCCGGTCGGGGGCAAGGAAGCGGAGGGCGCACGATGACGGCCGAGAGCGACCAGGCCCCGGTGGCCGCGGGCAGCCGTGCCGGGGTGCCGGACTGGCTCCGGCGCGCGGCGACACTCAACGAACTGTGGACCTTCGTGATCCTCCTGGCGCTGGTGGTGTTCTTCACCATCGCGGCGCCGGGCAAGTTCTTCACCACGTACGACATCACCCAGATCGCCGTGAACGCGGCCATCTACCTGGTGCTCGGCGTCGGCATGACATTTGTGATCATCACGGCGGGCATCGACCTGTCGATCGGGTCGGTGCTGGTGCTGGCCGCGGTGGCGGCGGGTGAGTACAACATCCATCACGGCGGTCCGGCGTCGGGCTGGGGCACGGTCGCGCTCTGCGTCGTGATCGCACTGGCCGTGGGCACGGCGTGGGGCGCGCTGCAGGGGGTGGTGGTGGCCAGCGGCAAGGTGCCACCGCTGATCGTGACGCTGGGCGGGCTGGGCGCAGCGCTGGGGATCGCCGAACTCGCCACCGGCGGCCAGGACCCGGCCGGCGCGGCCTCCACGCATCTGCAGAACAGCCTCGGTTTCGGCAAGCTGCTCGGGATCCCCTGGATGGTGATCCTGGCCGCCGTGGTGACCGCGATCTTCGGCGCGGTGCTGGCCGCGACCCGCTTCGGCGAGCACACGCTCGCGATCGGGTCGAACCCGACGGCCGTACGGCGGGCGGGCATTCCGGTGGGCCGGCATCTGGTGAAGGTGTACGGCCTGATGGGACTGCTGGCCGGGCTGGGCGCCGTGATGTGGCTGGCCTCGTACGGCACGACGTCGATCGCCGGGCACTCCACCGACAACCTCAAGGTGATCACCGCGGTGGTGCTGGGCGGCACCAGCCTCTTCGGCGGCCGGGGTTCGGTGCTGGGCACGGTCATCGGTGTGTTCATCCCGGCGGTGCTGACCACCGGGCTGATCGTGATCGGCGTCCAGCAGTACTGGCAGGACGTGGCGGTGGGCGTGGTGCTGGTCGTGGCCGTCTACGTCGACCAGATGCGCAGGAAGACCCGGGAACGCGCATGACGCCGTCGGGCACGCCCGCGGCGCGCGGCACGGGATCGCACAGGACAACTCGATCGCCCAGGACAACTCGTTCGCGTACGACAAGGAGAACTCTGTGATGGGGAGCATACGCAGCAGGCGCGGGTTGCTGGTCGCGGTGGGCACGGTGCTGGCCCTCGGCGCGGCCTCGGCATGCGGTTCGTCGGACGACAGCGGCGGCTCGGGGAGTGCGGGCGGCGCCAAGGGCAAGAAGGTCCGGCTGATCACGGGGGTGAAGAGCGACCCCTTCTACATCACCATGACCTGCGCCGCGCAGCAGGAGGCCAAGGCCAAGGGGATGGACTTCACGGCCGACGGTTCCGCGCAGTGGGACGTGTCGGTGCAGCGCCCGCTCCTCGACTCGGTGGCGGCGGCCCGGCCCGACGGGCTGCTGATCTCGCCGGTGGACACCGGCGCGCTGACGCCGTCGCTCAAGCAGATCCAGTCGGCGGGCACCAAGGTGGCGCTGGTGGACACGACGGTGAGCGACGACTCCGTCGGGATCACCCGGATCTCGTCGGACAACGAGAAGGGCGGCCGGGTCGCCGCCGACGCGCTGGCCAAGCTGATGAACGAGAAGGGCTCGGTCATCGTCATCAGCGTCAAGCCCGGTGTGTCGACGACGGACGCCCGGATCAAGGGCTTCACCGAGGAGATGGGCAAGTACCCGGACATCAAGGTGCTGCCGACGCTCTACGACAACGACCTGCCGGCCACCGCGGCCTCCCAGATCCAGTCGACGCTCGCCGCCCACCCGGACCTGGGCGGGGCGTTCGCGGGCAACACCAACACCGGTACGGGCATCGCCACCGGGCTGAAGCAGGCCGGCAAGCAGGGCAAGGTGAAGGTGGCCGCGTTCGACGCCGAGCCGGACGAGGTCGCCGCGCTGAAGGCGGGCACCCTCCAGGTGCTGGTCGCCCAGGACCCGGCGTCGATCGGCCGGCAGGCGGTGGACCAGCTCGCGGCCGCCTTCGAGAACAAGACGGTGAGCAAGACGATCGGCACGAACATGGTGGCGATCACGAAGGACAACATGGGCGACCCGTCGGTCAGCAAGTACTTCTACAAGTCGCAGTGCTGACCCGGCCGTCCGAAATGCCGGGCTGACACACGGTCAGCGGCCGGCCGGACCCGCCCACCCGGGTCCGCCCGGCCGCCGGTCGCGGCACCACTCGGGCTCAACGCGACGAGCAGGAGCCGCCGTTCAGCGTGAAGGCGTAGGGCGCGGTGTTCTTGCCGCTCCAGGTGCCGAGGAACCCGAAGGAGAGGGTGCCGTCCGGGGAGACCGACTGGTTGTAGTCGGCGGAGTCCGCGGTGACCCGGCCGCCGCTCTGGCTGACGCTCGCGTCCCACATCTGGGTGACCTTCTGGCCGTCCCGGAAGGACCACTGGACCCGCCAGCCGGACAGGGCCCGGGTGCTGGTGACGGTGACGGTGGCCTGGAAGCCGTCGGTCCACTGGTTGACCAGGTCGTAGGAGACCCGGCAGGTGGCCGCGGCGGAATGCGATGGCGAGGCGGACGGCGAGGCGTGGCCGGTCTCCTCGGTGCCGGTGCCCGCCGTCGCGGTGGAGGTGCCCTGCGGCTCCGGGTCGGGGTTCTTGTCGGCAGGCCTGCTCGCGGAGGCCGACGCGGACGGGGAGGCGGAGGCGCTGTGGGTGGCGGGCCGCGGGGTGGACGGGGCCAGCGAGGTGGGGTCGGCGACCGGCTGCCGGTCGTCGTGGGAGGCGGTGGCCGCGCCGTCGCCGTCGCCGCTGCCCATCGGCATCATCGACACGCCGAGCGCCACCAGCGAGATCAGGACCGCCGCGCCGAGCAGCCCGTGGCGCAGCACCCGGCTGCGGCCGGCGCCCTCCTTGGGGTGGCCGCCGTCGTGGTCGCCGGCGCCCGGGCGGCCGGGGCCGAGCCGCACCTCGGCCGCGCGGCGGCGGCGCTCCAGGTAGGCGAGGCCGCCCCAGCCGATGACCCCGCCGGCCAGCGCCGCGGGCAGTCCGCCGCCGTGCAGCCGCAGACAGGCGGCGGCCTCGGCGCACTGCACACAGGTGGCGAGGTGCCGGGAGAGGTCGTCGGGCGTGTCGGCCGCGGCGGACCGGGTCACCGCGTCCAGGAGGCGGGCGTAGCTGCGGCACTCGGCGGCCATCGGTGTGTCGAGGTGCGCGCGATGACAGCGGTCCCGGAACAGACCGCGCACCTGCTCCAGTTCCTGGGCGGCGACGGCCGGGTCGAGACCGAGCCGGCGTGCCACCGAGGACAGCGGCAGCGCCTCCACCTCGGCCAGCCACAGCAGTGCGGCATCCGCCTCCTGCATGTCGCGCAGGCCGCGCAGCGCGACGGGCCGCTGCAGGGGCAGGCCCGTGTACCGCGCGGCCTTCTCGGAGTTGAGCCACAGCCTGAGGTCCGGGTCGAGTCTGTGGCCCCGTCCGTCCGCCTCCCAGCCGGCGGCCGTGTTGCGGACGGCGGTGAGCAGCAGCGGGATCATCGGCAGCCGGGCGGAGCGCCGTCCGCCGCTGCGGGCGGCGGTGAAGTCCGTGTCACGGGCCTCGCGCATGCCGAGGGCGAAGGCCTCGGTGGCCAGTTGATTGGCCGTCAGAGAGCCGGACGTGCACAGGTCGGCGTAGGAGAGCACCGCGTCCCAGCATTCGGAGAACAGCGCTGCCTCGGCGGCGTCCTGGGGGATCGGCAGGTCGGGCATGGGTCTCCTGCATCAAAAGCGAGGTCAACTCACCACATCGGCAATGGAGTTGGGGGGAACCTCGCGGCAGGACCCGAGCTTTTCACGTCTCCTGCACAACTGACAAGCGGCCTATTCAAAACCGGTTACCGATGGTCGTGCCACGGATTCTCCCCGTCACCCGCATCACCGGTCTCCGGCGTGGCGTCTGCCGCTCCGCCGTGGCCCGCAACTCCGAGCTGTTGTACGCACCGCAACCGCGTTCCGACTCACCGTCCTCCTCGATCCCTCGCACAGCAAGCCCGGGAGGCAAGCGCGGTCGCCGCGGGGAGCCGGCAGCCCGGCCGGGACCCCTCCGGAACGCCGAGGAGGGCGCCGGCGATCCGCCTGACGCCCTCCTGTGTCCGGTGGCCCGCAGGGGTCACACCTTCGTGGGTTCCTCCGCGGGCAGACTGTCCATGAAGGAGCTGACGGAGAAGACGGCGTTGCCGGGACCGGGCGGGCCGTAGCCGGGGGGCGAGGACAGACCGAAGTCCTCCATCGTCTGCCGGTAGGCCTGGAGCAGGCGGATGTGGTACTCCAGCGGAGCGCCGTGCGGGTTGGCCTTGCCGAGCGGGGTCGTCGGCTCCGGACACCAGGTGGTGAAGCGGGGTGTGATGCCGTGCGACATGAAGAAGCGCAGGCCCTCGGTGGTGGACGCGATCGCCTCGTCGACGGTCTTGAACCCGAACGGCTCGGCCATCTCCACGCCCGCCACGAAGTTGGGGATCACGTTGCGGGGGCCGAAGATCTCGGCCGAGTCCAGGATCCGCTTGTGCCACTCGTCCCGGCCGACGTACCGCTCCTTGCCCGGGCAGTACATCTTGAACAGGTACTCGTCCCACACCTCGTAGTTGGGGTGGTAGATCTGCACGCCGTAGTCCTTGAAACGCCGGACGTCGTCCTTGGGCAGTGCCTGGGCGACGACCTTGCCGATCCAGCGGTTCGGGAAGTGCTCCTCGATGGCCTTGGCGTACATGCCGTAGAAGTCGGCCTCGTCCCGGCCCTGGAGCCTGGAGGTGATCGCGCCGCCGGTGAGGGTGTAGGCGGTGGAGGTCTTCGCCGTGTCGTACCGGTCGATGATCTCCAGGGCCTCCAGCACCTCGTCGACGTCCTTGACGCCGGTGTACGGCCGGCCCGCGGCCTTGTGCTGGCGCCAGTTGTGGTTGATGTCGCAGTACTGGCACTCCTCCTTGGCGCCGAAGTACTGGCAGACCCGGAAGACGGTGAGGTAGATCAGGTAGCCCCACTGGATGGTGGGGGCGACCTCCATCACGGACTTCCCGTTGGCGAGCTTGTGCCGGTAGTACTCCGGCATCGGCGGCACCCCGACGTCGGCGATCCGCTTGCCGTCGAGGTAGAGCCCGAGCAGCCCCTCCTCGTCGGCGGCCACCCGGTACGGCGAGGCGGGGTTCACCCGTACCGACACGACGGTGCGGCGCAGGTCGTACGGGCCGCCCGTGAGGATGATCTCCTCCGGCGGCCGGCGCAGCGCGGCCTCGCCCAGCTCGGGCAGGGTGCCGTGGTCGAAGGAGAAGATGAAGTACGACTTCGGCTTCACCTCGCCGCTCTCGTTGTCGCTCAGGGCCGACGGGTCGAAGGCGACACCGCCCCGGAGCAGGTCCTCCTTGAAGACGGCTTCCCTCGGTACGTGCGGGAACCTCTCCATCAGATCCTCGACCAGCGCGGTACGACTGCCCATCCCGTGTCTCCTTCCGACTCAGGCGTTCGACTCCTCACGGTATGCCCCCGCTCGTTCGCCGGCCGTGCCGGGTCCCCTCACGCCGTGCGATTCATACCGGTTGACGCCGTTTCGTCCGCGCTCTCGGCCGGCGGTGAGCGCGGGGTGGACGTCCCGGCCCGCTGCCCGGGTCCACCCCGCCACCGCCCGACCCTTCGCCAGGTCTGAGGGGCACCCCGTGAGACGGCCGTCACGCCGCCCGTTCGAGGACCGAGGGGTCGACCCCGTAGCGCAGTCCGTCGCCGGCCGTCAGGCGTTCGGCCTCCGTCACGACGGTGAGGCCGAGCCGCGCCAGCTCGTTGCCCTGCGAGCCGGCCAGGTGCGGGGTGAGGAAGGCGTTGGGGAGGTCGAACAGCGGGGAGTCCGCGGGCAGCGGCTCGGGGTCGGTGACGTCGAGGATCGCGGTCAGGCGGCCGGCGCGCAGCTGCCCGGCCAGGGCGTCGTGGTCGACCAGCGAGCCCCGCGCCGTGTTGATCAGCACCGACCCGTCCGGCATCAGGGCGAGCTCGCGGGCACCCACCAGACGGTGGGTCTCCGGGGTCTGCGGTGCGTGCACGGTGACGATGTCCGAGGTGCGCAGCAGCTCGTCCAGCGGCAGCAGCGGCACGCCGAGCCGGGCGGCCTCCGCCTCGTCCACGTACGGGTCGGCGAGGCTCACCACCAGGTCGTGGGGGCGCAGGAGCTCGATGAGGCGGCGGCCGATGCGGGAGGCGCCGACGACGCCGACACGGCGGTGGTAGTTGCCGATGCCGGGGACGATGCCGCCGTAGGGGTGGCCGCGCCGGCTGCGGAGCAGGTCGCGGGAGGCGAAGACGTCCTTTCCGGCCAGGAGGATCATCGCGAGGGTGTATTCGGCGACGGGCAGCGCGTTGGCGGCGGCCGCCGAGGAGACGAGGATGCCGCGCCGCCAGACCTCGGGCGTGGTGAAGCCCTTGACCGAGCCGGCCGCGTGCAGCACCGCGCGCAGTGCGGGCATGGCGTCCAGGGCGGCCGTGTCCAGGGTCGGGCAGCCCCAGCCGGTGACGAGGACCTCGGCGCGGGCGAGCGCCGCCCGGACCCGGGGGTCGGCGAAGTCGTCGACCACCGCGGTGGGATCGATGTCCACGCACGCGCGCAGGCGCGCGAGCACCTCCGGGGGGAAAACGTGCGGAATGTTCTCGGCTGTCATGGCGAACACGGCTGGGGGACGCTCGGGCAAGGAAGGGGCCTTCCGGCTCGGTGACGCGCGGACAGCAACCGGTCTCCACCGTAGATCTCCGCGAATGAGAGGGTCAACGCACACGCACTCCCCCGAAGGACGGGAGGCGGCGTACGACAGGGATGGAACGATCGCGATGACGGATCCGGCGCAGACGGTCACCAACTGGGCGCGCAACATCACGTACACGGCCAAGGAATTCCACCGCCCGGACTCGCTCGACGCGCTCCGGTCGCTGGTGGCGGGCCGTGCACGGGTGCGGGTGCTGGGCAGCGGACACTCCTTCAACCGCATCGCCGACCCGGGTCCGCAGGGTCTGCTGGTCTCGATCGCCGGGCTGCCACCGGTGATCGAGGTGGACACGGCGGCCCGCACCGTCCGGGTCGCGGGCGGAGTGCGGTACGCCGAACTGGCCCGGACGGTGGACGCGTACGGCCTTGCGCTGCCCAACATGGCCTCGCTGCCGCACATCTCGGTGGCCGGTTCGGTGGCCACCGGCACCCACGGCTCCGGCGTGACCAACGGGTCGCTCGCGGCGCCCGTGCGCGAGGTGGAGCTGGTCCTCGCCGACGGCGAATCGATCTCGATCGCCCGCGGCGACGCCCGTTTCGAGGGTGCCGTCACCTCGCTGGGCGCGCTCGGGGTGGTCACCGCGCTCACCCTCGACCTGGAGCCGGCCTACCGGGTCGCGCAGACGGTGTACGTCGGACTTCCACTGGCCGGGCTGGACTTCACGGCCGTGTCCGGGGCCGGTTACAGCGTGAGTCTGTTCACCGACTGGCGGGAGCCCGGCTTCAGGCAGGTGTGGGTGAAGCGGCGCACCGACCGGCCGGCCGTCGACTTCGGCTGGGCCGCGCCCGCGACGGAGGCGATGCACCCGGTGCCGGGGATGCCGGCGGGCAACTGCACCGAGCAGTTCGGGGTGCCCGGGCCCTGGCACGAGCGGCTGCCGCACTTCAGGGCGGAGTTCACGCCGAGCAGCGGGGACGAGCTCCAGTCGGAGTACCTGCTGCCGAGGTCGACGGCCGTCGAGGCGCTGCACGCGGTCGACGCCGTCCGGCAGTCGGTCTCCCCCGCACTGCTGACCAGCGAGGTGCGGACCATCGCCGCCGATCCGCAGTGGCTCAGCCCCGCCCACGACCGGGACTCCGTCGCCCTGCACTTCACCTGGGTCGACGACCTGGCGGCCGTACTGCCCGCGGTGGGCCTGCTGGAGGAGGTGCTGGCGCCGTTCGAGCCGCGTCCGCACTGGGGCAAGGTGCACAGCGTCCCCGGTGAGGTGCTCCGCGACCGCTACCCCCGGCTCGCCGACTTCCGCGCACTGGCCCGGACCCTGGACCCGGACGGGAAGTTCGCCAATCCCTTCGTCCGCGACGCGCTGGCTCTGTGACGCGGCCGCGACGCGCCGGCGCTGCCGCGGAGCCGATGTCACGGACTTAATAAAGCCCTTTTCCTAATACCTTGTCGAAAGCCCGCCGCAGCCCATAGCCTTGCGCCGTGTGAAGCACACATCACGGGACATCCGTACCGCGAACCGCTACGAGGTGCTGCGGCACATCATCGCCGAGTCTCCCACCTCCCGGCAGGAGTTGGCGTCCGTCACCGGGCTGAGTCTGGCCACGGTCGCCACCCTCGTCGGCGAACTGCTCGACCTGCGGACGATCACGGAGGTCGGCTTCGAGGACTCGGCCGGCGGCCGGCCCCGGGGGCTGGTGGCGGTCAACGCCTCCGGGGGCGCGCTGATCGGCGTCGACATCGCGGAGACGTACGTCCACGTCGAGCTGTTCGACCTCGCGCTGAACGTGCTGGCCCGGGCCGAGGAGGACCTGCGGCCCGGCGAGCACCGTCCCGAGCAGGTGGTCGGCCATGTCGCCGTCGCCGTCGGCTCGGTGGTCGCCCAGGCCGGGGTGGAGGGCGCGCGGGTGCTGGGGGTCGGAGTGAGCGCGCCCGGGCAGGTGGACCGGCACACCGGCATCGCCGAGTACGCGCCCAACTGGGACTGGCACGACGTGCCGTTGCTCGGCCTGCTCTCCGAACACATCGCCTACCCGCTTCACCTGGACAATCCGCTGCGCGCCTGCGCGGTGGCCGAGCAGTGGTTCGGGGCGGCGCGCGGCCGCGGCGACACGGTGGTGGTGAACCTGGGCACCGGGGTCGGCGCCGGGCTCGCGCTCGGCGGCGGGCTGCACCGGGGGGTCAGCAACAGCGCCGGGGAGTGGGGGCACACCACGCTCGTCCTGGACGGGCGGCCCTGCCACTGCGGCAACCGCGGCTGCGTGGAGACCTATGCCGGCGCGCCCGGCATCATGCTGAACCTGCGCGAGTCGAGCCCGGACAGTCCGCTGCTGCACCCCGACGACCAGACGGCCACGATCGAGGCGCTGGCCCGGGCGGTGGCCGACGGTGACCCGGTCGCGGTCCGGGTGGTGCGCGACACCGCCCGGTACATCGGCGCCGGGGTCGCCAACCTGGTCAACCTGCTCAACCCCGAACTGGTCGTGCTCAGCAGCTGGGTCGCCCGCAGGCTCGGTGAACCGCTGCTCGACGAGGTCCGCGAGGCCGTCCGGCTCCATGCGCTCGGACGGCCGTTCGCCGCCACCGAGATCGTCCTGTCCCCCATCCCCACCGACCCGGTCTGCCTGGGCGCGGCCACCTTCGCGCTGGAGGGGGCGCTGCGGTCCGTGGGACAACGGGACGGGACGCGCCCGGGCCGTACCTCGTCCGCCTCCCGGTGATCGATCAGTCCAACCCGCCGCTCCTTTAATCCATTGCCGGGCCCCTCGGCGCCCTGCGACCGTCGTTGCGTATCCGCGGCCGGCCGGCCTACCGAACCGGCCGGCCGTACGTCGCGCACGGAACGAGGGAGTCACCCAGCGTGGCCGCAAGCATCGAGGTCCGCGGTCTGTCCCGCACCTTCCACACCACCGTCCGGCGCCCGGGTCTCTCCGGCGCCCTGCGGTCCCTGGTCAACCCCGAGCGCGTCGAGAAGCACGCGGTCTCCGACATCACCTTCGACGTCGCCCCCGGCGAACTCCTCGCCCTGCTCGGCCCGAACGGCGCGGGCAAGTCGACCACCATCAAGATGCTCACCGGCATCCTCACCCCGAGCTCCGGCCACGCCCGGGTCGCCGGCGTGGTGCCGTACCAGGAGCGGGAGCGCAACGCCCGCAACATCGGGGCGGTGTTCGGGCAGCGCACCCAGCTGTGGTGGGATCTGCCGGTCCGGGAGTCGTTCGCGATCCTGCGGGACATCTACGAGGTGTCCAGGGCCGAACACGCGGCTCGCCTGCGGGAGTTCGACCAGCTGCTCGACCTCTCCGCGTTCTGGGACACCCGGGTGCGGCACCTCTCGCTCGGGCAGCGGGTGCGCTGCGACCTGGCGGCCGCCCTGCTGCACGATCCGCCGGTGGTGTTCCTGGACGAGCCGACCATCGGCATGGACGTGGTGGTCAAGGAGCAGGTGCGCGAGTTCCTCCGCCACCAGGTGGCCGAGCGCGGCCGTGCCGTCCTGCTGACCACGCACGACATGACCGAGGTCGAGCGGCTCGCCGAGCGGGTGGTGCTGGTCAACCACGGGCGGCTGGTGCTCGACGGCACCCTGGACGAGATCCGCCGCACCTTCGGCTCGACCTGGCAGGTGCGGGCCACCCTCGCCGACCCGCACACGCCGGTCGGCCCGCTGCCGGGCATCACGCTGGTCCGTCGGGACGGCCCCCAGGTGGTGTTCGGCCCGGACGGCCCGGCCGCGCCCACGGTCCACACGGCGCTGAAGCTGGTCATCGAGCGGTACGAGGTGACGGGCGTGGCGGTGGACGAGGCCGACCTGGAGGACGTCATGCGGGCGGCCTACGTGCACGCCGAGGCGGTCTGAGATGGCCCTGTCGCACGGCTGGCGGGCCGCCCGGGTCACCCCGCTCGGCGAGCTGTACTCCCCGCCCCGGATCACCGGGGTCCTGCTGCGGCTGACCGTGCAGGTGGTGCTGGTGGCCTCGCTGTGGCGCGGCCTGTACGACCGGTCCGGTACGACCGCGGGTCTCGACCGCGGCCAGGCGGTGACGTACGCGGTGATGGCCGTACTGGCCTCCCGGCTGCGGGAGCTGGACCAGTACGCGGGCCGGGACACGGTCATGCAGCACATGCACTTCGGCACGATCGTCTACTGGTACCTGCGCCCGCTGCCACCCCGGCGGTTCCACGCCCTGCGCGCGATCGGCGAGCAACTGTACGGCCTGGCCTGGGCGTCGACCGGGTACGTGGTCTGTCTCGCGGTCGGTGTCGTGCGGCCGCCGGTCTCGGCGGCGGTGGCCGGTGTGTTCGTACTCTCCCTCGTCCTCGGCCAGTTGGTCCTCTACCACGTCATGCTCCTCATCGACCAGCTGTGCTTCTGGACGCTGCGGAACACCGCCGCGATGCTGATCCTGGTCTTCGCGCAGAACCTGCTGTCCGGGGTGTACGCGCCGCTGTGGTACTTCCCGCACTGGTTCATCACGCTGAGTTCCTTCCTGCCCTTCCAGGCGACGCTGAGCGTGCCGCTGTCGCTGTACGTGGGCCGGATCCCGCCGTCGGACGCCCCCTTCCAGCTCGGCGTCCAGGCCGCGTGGGCCGTGGCCCTCTTCCTGTTCACCCGGTTCGTGTGGCGGCGGGCCGCCCGCCGCGTGATCTCGCAAGGAGGCTGAGCCCGATGAACGCCGTACGGATCATGTGGCGCATCACGCGCCTCAACTTCCGCGCCCAGCTGGAGTACCGCACCGAGTTCCTGATGATGATCGCGATCGGCGCGGTATGGCAGGTGTCGGTGATCGTGTTCGCGACGGTGCTGCTCACGCGGTTCGCCGGGATGGGCGGCTGGGACAGCAGCGACGTCCTGCTGATCCCCGCGACCCGCATGCTGGCGCACGGCCTGTTCGTGCTCTTCCTGGGCCGGGTGCACGGCCTGGGACGGAGCATCCAGGAGGGCAGGATCGACGCCTACCTGCTGCGCCCGCTGCCCGTCCACCGCCAGGTCCAGCTGGAGTTCTTCCCCACCAACGCGATCGGCGACCTGACGGTGGCGGCCGGCCTGATGGCGGGCGCGCTCGGCCGCAGCGACCTGGACTGGACGGCGGGCCGCATCGGCTACCTGGTCGCGGCGGTCCTGGGCGGGATGCTCCTGGAGGCGGCCCTCTTCACGGTGGTGGCCTGCGCTTCGCTGCGCTACCCGGCCGCCGACTACTGGGGCCGCTGGCTGGAGGAACTCCTCGGCACCTTCGGCAGCTACCCCCTCAACGTCCTCCCCCGTGCCGTGGGCGGCCTGCTCACCTACGGCCTCCCCCTCGCCTTCGTCGCCTACTTCCCGGCCGCGGTCCTCACCGGGCACGGCCACGCGACGGGCGTCCCCTACTGGCTGGCGGCCGGATCCCCGCTCCTCGGCCTGCTCGCCTACCTGGCGTCCCGCCGGCTGTGGCGGTGGGCGCTCGGCCACTACACGGGGGTGAACGGCTGACCGGCCGGCGGGACGGTCAGCCGAGCAGGACCTCCCCGACCCGGTCCGCGAAGCCGGCCGGGTGCTGCACGGTGCCCAGGTGCCCGCCGGGGAACTCGGCGAAGGTGGCGCCGGTGTGCCGGGCGACGGACTCGGCCGTGTCGTGGAGCAGTTGGCCGCGGGAGTCGGTTCCGGCGGCCACCTGAGACGGGGCAGGCCGGTCCGCGGCCGGTAGGCGGTGAACGGGCGCAGGACGTGGTCGAGGAAGACCGTGAAGGGCGTCGGTTCACCGGCGGCCGGACGGCCGTGCTCCAACTGCCCGATCAGCTCGGCCCGCAGCCGCTCCCCGTCGGGCAGCAGCGTGACGCGCCGCCCCGCGTCCGGCCGTCCGGCCGGGCTCAGTCCCGCGCGATGTGCTCCACCGCCACTCCGTCGTCCTGCCAACGGACCCGCAGTCCCGGCCCCCCGGCCCACAGCACGGTCAACTCACGCTCCCCTTCGGCGTGTACGGTCACCGTCTCCCCCAACCGCGCGGCGTTCGCCGTTCCGGTGAGCCGGCTCAGCGCGACGAACAGGGTCGCGCCCTCGCCCGTGACCCCGCTCAGCGTCTCGTCGAGGCCGACGGCGGGCAGCAGTTCGGCCCGGAGCCCCTCCGGTGCGGCCCAGCCGGTCACCCGCACCGGCGTCCCCGGCGCCGCCCCGGCCACCAGGAAGGCCCGCACCTCCGCGGCCCCGCGCACGAGTACGGCGCTCGTCACCCGGGCGCCCGAGCCGGCCGTGTGCCGCGAGGCCGCCCACTCCTCGCCGACGCCCAGCGGCTCGATGTCCGTCCGGCCCGGATCGCCTCCGACGATCACACTGTTGTCGTACGACGCCGAGGGCTGTGTCACGGTCGAGTAGCCGAGCCGGGTGTAGTAGGGGTCGTAGCGGACGTCCTCGCTGCCGTGGTTGTGCAGGCGCACGATCCCGTCCGAACTCGTGGACTGGAGGAGCCAGTTGGCCGGCGCGATCGGCGTGACCGCGTCCGTACGCTCGGCCGGCCCCGGTTCCTCCACCGCCGTCCACACGTCGTGCTCCGCGGGGAGCAGCAGGCCGAGGAAGCCCTTGCTCGCCCAGTACGGGGAGGCGGGGCCCGAATATCCCTGGAGGACGGCGCGGTCGGGGCCGTGCCAGCCGAGAGTCAGCAGCCCGTGGGCGTCCACCGCGCCGCGGTCCAGGAAGTACCTGAGCGCGCCGGAGGCCAGCCGCCGGGTCTCCCCGGGGGTCAGGGGCGTGCGTCCGGTGAGGGCGCCCAGCCAGAGCGGGGCCGTGGCCGCGAAGCGGTAGGTCAGTGAGCGGCCCTGGTGCATGGGGGCGCCGTCACCGCCGAACAGCCGGGCGTAGTCCGCGAGATGGCGTTCCAGACGGCCGCCGTACAGGTCGAGGAGTTTCTCGTCGCCGGCCAGCCAGGCGTGCAGCACCGGGTAGAGGTGCATCGCCCAGCCGTTGTAGTAGTCGTACTTGCGGCCGTCGCCGTCGGTGTACCAGCCGTCGCCGGCGTACCACTCCTCGATACGGGCCAGGCCGTGGTCGACCGCCCGGTGCGCGGCCTCCGTCTCGTGGCCGACCTCGGCGAGGAACCCGCCGACCGTCACCGGGAACAGCTCCCAGTTGCAGGGCCAGGGTTCGGCGGTGAGCGCGTCGGCGAGCCAGACCGCGGCGCGCTGACGCACCGCGTCGTCGAGGCGATCCCACAGCAGCGGGCGGGTCAGCCGCAGGGCGAGGGCGACGGAGGCCGCCTCGACCAGCGGCTGGCTCCGGTCCTCGACGCGCGGCCAGCCGCCCGCCACGCCGGCCGCGAGTCCGTCCGCGTACCGCTGGAGCACGGTCTCGTCCCGGCGGAAAGCGGCGAGGAGCAGGGTGCGCGCGTAGCCCTCCAGGCCGTCGGAGAGGCGTCCCGACCAGCTCGGGTGGTCGCCGGGCAGGTGGTAGAGGGCGCGGTCCGGGGTTGCGTACGGCTCCACGGCGGCGAGCAGGGCGTCGGCCGCGGCCTCCCAGTGCGTGCGGGTGTAGCCGGTGCGCGGGCTGGGACCGCGGTCCCCGGGAGGCATCTGCATCGGTGCCCTTCCTCGCTCGTACCGAACCTCGTACCGGACCCCGCGCCGGACCGCCCGCCGTTCAAGACCTGGGGCGCCCCGGTTCCGGTCGGGACGCCCCAGGGGCTCGTGCCACCCGCACGGTGCCCCGCGGGACCAGGTGCCGGGCGAGCAGTTCGTAGGAGGTGGGCGTGTCGTCCTTCTTCTCGTCGTACAGGTGGAGCCGCGGCGGCCGAGCGGATCACCTCAGGATGATTGACGCCGAGCCCGTTGACCAGAAGCGCGATGCCGTTGTCTCCGGATTCGCGCGGTAGGCCGCCTCGTCGCTCGTCCTGTCGTTGTACGCCGGATGGATCAGGACCTGCCCGAAAGGGTGGCCCGCCGGATCGAGCAGGACACGGACGTGGTCCCGCGGCTGGTGCGCGGCCGGTGTCGCGCCCAGGGCGACGGCGTCGGCCACCGCCAGGTCCAGGTCGTCCATCTGGAAGTCGAAGCGCATCATCGTGCGCTGCTCACCGTGCACCGGCGGCCAGGCCGGCGCACGGTGACCGGCGGCCTCCTGGAAAGCGATGTGCACGGCTCCCTGCGGCGGGGCCACCACCGCCGTCCCGGGCTCCTGGTGACGATCGGCCGCTCCAGCAGCTCGGCGCAGAAGCGGGCCGGGGCGGCCGCGTCCGGCGCTTCGACGGCGGTTCCCACCGCACCGCGTTCACCCGAGATCGCATGCCGCCCGGCCTTGTCCCGGCCCTGCCCCAGAACCCCTGGGGCCCCGAGGCCGCGCCCCCTCAGCGCCGGGTCAGGCGCCCGCGGCGTGCCGGGCGTGCGAGTGCGCGCGCATTCCGACGCCCACCGGCGCGGACGGCTCCTCGACGGACGGCGGCACCAGGGGGGCCGGGGCATCGAGAGCCGGGCCCTTCGGGCCCGCCGTCCTGCTCTCGCCGGTGACGGGGCCCCGCTCCAGGGGGTAGGCATAGTGACCGAACAGGACGGCCGTCAGCCCCAGCAGGCTCCACAGAACGAGGACGGCCACGTGGCCCGCACTGTCGCTGCCGTCGAAGTAGGCCGTACCGCGCACGAGGCTCGCACCGGCACCCGGCGGCAGCCACTGGCCGATGACATGGGCCGCCCCGGGCAGCAGTTCCGGTGCGGACGTGCTGCCCGCGAACGGATTGCCGACGAAGACCATGAGCGCCGCGCTCGGCGCGAGCCCCCCTGACCCCACCAGCGTGACCATCCCGGCGGTGGTGGCGCTCATGGCGAGGATGGTGAGCGCCAGGGAGGCCCAGGTCGCCAGGTGGTCGTGCGGCAGGGCGCCGAGATACCCCTGGGCGATCACGTAGACGCCGAGGGCCGCCGCTCCGCTCACCACGACCAGGGCCAAGGCACGCACCACGGGTCGCAGCCGCAGTGCCAGCACGACGACCAGGGCGATGACGATGCTGCAGATGGTCATCGGGAGAAGCGACGCGCTGAAGACCACGCCCCGGGGGTCGTCCGCCGAGATCCGGACGACATCCGCGGTCTTCACCTTCACCGGCGCCGGCTTGCCGGCAGCAGCCGCGGCCTTGCCGTCCTTCGCGTCGGCGGTCTTGGTGCGGGCCGACTTGGCGTGGGGGGACTTGGCGTGCGCGGACGCGTCGTGGGCGGCCGCGGCAGCACGCTCCGCGGCCGCCCTGGACGCCCGGGCGGCCAGCTGCACACCCGTCTTGTCCAGCAGCTGGGCGACGGTCGGGCTCGCGGCGGTGGACTCCAGCACGGTGAGGCTGCCGGGAGTCACGGCGAAGGCACCGTAGATGTCCCGCTCCTTGATGGCCGCACGCGCCGACGCCTTGTCGGGGTAGAGACGGAAGTCGAAGGCCCCCGGTTCGCCGTGGGCCAGCCCCTCCACCACCCCCTGGCTCGCCGTACTCGTGCCGACGATCCCCACCGGCAGGTCGCGCGGGGCGATGCGCGCCGCGGGCCAGGCATAGGCCAGCACTGCCACTGAGATCACCAGCGGCAGCGCCACTGCCATGATGGCCAGACGACGCCATGACTGATTTCCCGCCAACGGGGACTTCACGATCCCGCCTCCAAAAACGAATGATCATTCTCTGGCGAGCCAGTCTGCTAGGCTCAGCGATCCCGAGTCAAGATGAACATTCGTTTTTCTTTGGAGGATGCCCCCATGCCGAAGGTGTCCCAGGAGTACATGGACGCTCGCCGTGCCCAGATTCTGGACGCGGCCCGGCGGTGCTTCCTGCGCGACGGATTCCATTCGACGTCGATGCAGGACCTGTTCGCGGAGTCCGGGCTCTCGGCGGGCGCGGTCTACCGGCACTTCGCGAGCAAGGACGAGATGATCCTCGCCATCGCCGAGGAGAACATGCGCGACGTCCTGGCACTGGTCCACACGGTCGCCACGACCCGGCCCGCCGGTTCCGTGGGGGCCGTCCTCGCGGAGGTCCTCGACCTCCTGACGTCCCGGTCCGCGGCACAGGACACCTCACGGCTTGCCGTGCTGGCCTGGTCGGAGGCCCTGCGCAATCCCGCGCTGGCCCGGCAGTTCAGCACTCTGCTGGCCCAGATGCGCTCCGACCTCGCGGAGGTCGTGCGAGAGCACCAGGAGAGCGGCGCCCTGCCCGGCGAGGTGACCGCCGAGAAGATCGCCGGTGCGCTGGTCTGCCTGCTGCCCGGCTACATCCTCCACATGGCCGTGCTGGACCCCGCGCTCATGGCCGGGGTGAGCGAAGCCGTGCGGGCCCTGTGGCCGGAGCAGGCCACCCCCTGATCCGCCCCGCCGGCGGGCCAGCAGGACCGACCACCCGGCCACGCCGATCAGCCCCGGGTTGAGGGTCCGGTAGAGAAGGTCGGCGGCCGTGGCGTCGGCCATCGGCATTCCGCCGCGATGCAGGGTCAGCACCAGAGCCGCGTCCAGCGGTCCGAGCCCCGCGGGCAACAGGGGCAGCGCCGACATGGCCGTCATCGCGGCCACGTAGGCGAGCAGCACCCCGCCCGGGGCCGGCGCGTGGCCCACCGCATGACACACGGCGAGCACGCACAGGAGGTCGCCGACCCAGTTGACCAGGGCGGCGCCGAGCCCCAGGACCCAGAAGCGCGGCGGAGGCCGCAGCGCGGCCAGCTCTCCCAGCAGGCCGTCGGCCGACGTCTGCCGGCCCTCGCCGCGCCGCAGCCTCCGCCACCCCCGGAGCAGGGCGCCCACCGGACGGCGCAGCACACCGGCATGCCGGACGAGGACGAGCGCGACGGCGATGCCGCCACCGGCCGCCGCCACCTGAACGGCCGCCCCGGTGAGCCGGGCGCCGTCCCCCGCCAGCAGCGCGCCGAACCCCCCGAGCATGACGAGCGTGACCGTGCCCAGCACCCCGGTGACCGCGTGGGTGAAGCCGATCAGCGGCACGCCGGCGCCCCAGGCACGCATGCGCCGCGTCCGGTAGGTGACCGACACCAGGCTGCCGCCCGGCAGCGTCGCGCTGAGGGCGTTTCCCGCGAACACGGCGGAAGCCGCGGCACGCAGTCCCACCCGCAGCCCGCCCACCCCGAGAGCCAGGCGCTGCAGACGGGCGAAGGCCGCCATCGACATCACCTCCGCGGCGACGGCCGGCAGGAACCAGGCAGGCCGAGCGTGGGCCAGCCGCCCCGCCGCACGGCACGCGTAGGGCGCGGCGAACGCCAGCTCGGCACCGAGCAACAGCACGACGGCGCCCGTGACGAGCGCGACGCGGGACCGGGCGTGCGACCACACCGGCCCCCTGGCCCGCACCGAGCCCATGCCGCCACCCTCCGTTATCCGGAATGATCGTTCTGTTTTCGCGCTCCATCCTGCGGGTTCCGGCGAGAGCGAGTCAAGATGAACATTCGTTTTTCTTGGCCGGATGATCGATCAGGGCTTGTAAAAAAGAACTGTTCGTTTTATTTTCGGAAGGCAGGCGTCAAGGGACGGCCGCCTGCGGTCCGCCCCCCGTGCAGTGATGGGGGGCGGATGGCCCCGCCCTCCCGCGAGCGGTCCTAGCGGAGACCGCCGCGGGGCGGGGCCCTTTCGCTCGGGCGCCGGCACTCAGGCGGTCATGGCGGCGAGTTTCGCCGGGTTCATCATGACCATCACCCGGTCGATGCCGTCCGGGGTGACGCTCACCGTGAGGACGGCGAACACGGCGCCGTCGCGGGACAGACTCACCGCCGGCTTGCCGTTCGCCTCGGCCGGCTCCACCGTGACGCCGACCCAGAAGCGGTCCGCGAACGCGTGGTAGTACTTCGCCACGCGATGACGGCCCACCACCGGGAACTTGGACGCCCGCACGACGCCTCCGCCGTCCGAGTACGAGACGACGTCCTCCGTGAACAGCCGCTCCAGCACGGCCACTTCCCCTTCCTGGGCGGCTGCCACGAACGCCGTCAGGAACCTCTGGTGGTCCGCGGCCGGGACACCGGCCCGCTTCTCCGCGGCCAGGTGTTTGCGCGCGCGGCTCACGAGCTGGCGGGCATTGGCGTTGGTCTGGCCGATGACCTCCGCGATCTGCTCGTACGGATAGTCGAACGCCTCCCGGAGGACGTAGGCCGCGCGTTCGGTGGGGGTGAGCTTCTCCAGCAGCATCAGCACCGCGACCTCCAGCGCCTCCGTGTTCTCGGCACCCAGCGCCGGGTCGCCGCTGGTGTCGACCGGCTCGGGAAGCCACGGCCCGACGTACGCCTGCCGGCGGACCCTCGCCGACTGCAGCACATTGATCGCGAGTCTGGTCACGGTCGTCGTGAGGAACGCCCGTGGGCTGTCCACCCTGGACCGGTCGTAGGTCTGCCAGCGGATCCAGGCCTCCTGAAGGACGTCCTCCGCCTCAGCGACGCTGCCGAGCATCCGGTAGGCGATCCCGAACATGGCGCCGCGAGCGTCCTGGAAGACCGCCTCCGCCTCCCGGAGGTCCTCGGAGCCGTCCGGTGGGTTGCTGTTCGTCGGCATCGCGCAGATTCCTTGCTGGTCGACAAGTTCCCCGGCATCCCCGGCGATGGATATGTCCTTTACATAGCTTTATGCGCCGCCCCCTCCCCCGCAAGGAGTCAAGGCACCGGCGCACGCTTCCCCCGAATCCGGCCGAGTGACGCTGTCACACATCGGAGTGGAGCCCGGTCTAGAGACAAAACCACGCAAACGACACCGAACCGGCGTTCGCATCTGCGTCTGGATCCGGGACCGGAGACGAGGCACGAACAGCGTCCCTCCGCCCCATTCACCTAAGGACAAGAGCTCGATGCGCAGCACTCACACGGCGACACTCGACAGGCAGCCGACCACCCACGAGATGTCCGACTCCGCCATCGCGATGGTCGACGAGCAGGGGACGGTGCTCGGCTGGACCCAGGCCGCCGAGCGGCTCGTCGGATACCCCGCCGGGGACATGGTGGGCCGGTCCGCCGCCCTGGTGGTGCCGTCCTTCGAGGAGGCGCCGACGATATCGGCGTTCGTCGAGCGATGCCGTGCCCGCAAGGGCTGGTCGGGCACGACGGCGGTACGCCACCGGGACGGCCGGCAGCTCACCGTCAGCCTGCGGATCTCGATGCTGCGCGGGCAGGACGGAGCGGTCCGGTGGCTGGTGTCCGTGACCGACGTCCGCAAGCTCTCCCGCGAAGCGGCGAACGGATCGGTGCGGGAATCGCTCCTCACCCGCTCACCGATCGGCATCGTCGTCCGCGACTCGCAGCTGCGCTGCACCTGGGTCAACGACACGATGGAGAGCCACGACGGCGTCTCCCCCGAGCAACGGCTCGGACGGCGGTCCACCCACACGCTGCCCGCCGCCAAGGCCAGGGCGTTCGAGGCGGCGATGCGGCAGACCCTGCGCACCGGCACACCCGGCGTCCACGAGTTCCGCAGGTGGCTGTCGGCGAGTCCGCGCCGGGAGCACATCCTCATGGCTTCCTTCTTCTGCCTCCAGGACGCCGAAGGGCGGGCCGTCGGGGTGTGCACGATCAGTGTCGACGTCACCGAGAGCCGCCGGGCGCAGGAGCGCCTCGCGATCCTCAGTGAGGCCGGCACCCGTCTTGGCAGCACCAAGGACGTGATGCGGACCAGCCAGGAACTGGCCGATCTCGCCGTGCCCCTGTTCGCCGACTACGCCGTCGTCGACCTGGAGCACTCGGTCCCGACGGGAGAAGGGCCCGCCGTCCGTATCGGCCCGGCGGGCGAGCGCCTCCCCGTCTTCCTGCGCGCCGGGCTGGCCTCGATCCGCCAGGGGGTCCCGGAATCCCCGTGGGAGCGCGGCGAGGCGGTCCCCGTGCCGCCCGCCGCGCCGTTCACCGACGTCCTGCGCACCGGGAGATCCCACCTGGAGCCGGTCCTGGACACCGCTCCGGGCACCTGGCCCGACCAGGACCCGGTACGGGCGCGGAAGATCCACGAGAACGGCATGCACTCGCTGATGGTCGTCCCCATTCGCGCGAGGGGTGTGCTGCTGGGAATGGCGCTGTTCATCCGCACCGAGGACCCGGCGCCGTTCCAGGAGAACGACCTGCTGCTCGCCGAGGAGCTCGTCAGCCGCGCGGCGCTGTCCCTGGACAACGCCCGCCTGTACGCCCGCGAACACGCGACGGCCCTCGCGCTCCAGTGCAACCTGCTCCCGCAGCGTCTGCGGGGCGGCACGGCGGTCCAGGTGGCCTCCCGCTATCTGCCCGCCGACCTGGACATCGGCGTCGGGGGCGACTGGTTCGACGTGATCCCGCTGTCCGGCGCGCGGGTCGCCCTCGTCGTCGGCGACGTGGTCGGCCACGGCATCAACGCGACCGCCGCCATGGGCCGGCTCCGCACCGCCGTACACATGCTCGCCGAGATGGAGCTGCCGCCCGACGAGCTGCTGACCCGCCTCGACGACACGCTGGAGCGGCTGGGCGAGGACGTTGGGGACATCCCGGACCAGCTGGCCGCCGTGATGGGCGCCACCTGTCTGTACGCCGTCTACGACCCGGCCACCCGCAGGTGCACCATGGCCGGGGCCGGGCACCCTCCGCCCGCGATCGTCGACCCGCAGGGCCGGGTCACCTTCCCCGACCTTCCCACCGGCACCCCGCTCGGCGTCGGGCTGGGGGCCCCCTTCGAGGCCGTGGAGCTGGAGCTGCCCGAGGGAAGTCTCCTCGCCCTGTACACCGACGGCCTGATCGAGACCCGCGACCACGACATCGAGGCGGGGATGAACCACCTGGGCGCCGTGCTGTCGGAACCGGCGGGCTCCCTGGAGGACCTCTGCGACCGCGCGATGGAGACCCTCCCGGGCCCGGCACCGTCCGACGACGTCACCCTGCTCCTGGTGCGCACCCTCTCACTCGGTCCCGCCCAGGTCGCCTCGTGGACGCTGCCGGGTGACCGGACCGCGGTCCGCAGCGCCCGCCGCCTGACCGCCGGTCAGCTGGCCGAATGGGGCCTGGAAAGCCTGGAGGACTCCACGGAACTGATCGTCAGTGAACTGGTCACCAACGCCGTCCGCCACAGCAGCGGCCCCATCGGTCTGCGACTGATCCAGCACCAGGTCCTGACCTGCGAGGTCTTCGACACCACCGACTGCCTCCCGCGTCTGCGCCGCGCACGCACCACCGACGAGAACGGCCGCGGCCTGTTTCTGGTGGCCCAGTTGTCGCGCCGGTGGGACTCCCGCCCGGAGTCCGGCGGCAAGGTCGTCTGGTCCGAACAGGACCTCGGCCGGCCCTCGCCGGTCCGCCCGCAGGGCCGGCCGGGCGGCGCGTGTGCGGCCCGGGCGTGGTGACCGGGACCGGGGGGCGGACACCGTCGGCCGCTCGCTGCCGGGTCGGCTAGCGTCGGGGCATGAACAGCGACGACTCCCCCGGCATCGCCGACGCCCTCGCCGCCGGGACGGTCGTGCTCGACGGCGGTATGTCCAACCAGCTGGCGTCCGCCGGACACGCCCTGAGCGACGCGCTGTGGTCGGCACGGCTGCTGGCCGACCGGCCCGACGCGGTGGGCGACGCGCACCTCGCGTACTTCGGGGCAGGCGCGGACGTCGCGATCACCGCCAGTTACCAGGCCACGTTCGAGGGGTTCGCGCAGCGCGGGATCGCTCACGAGGAGGCCGCCCGGCTGCTCGCGCTGAGCGTGCGGCTGGGCCGGGACGCGGTTCGGCGGGCGCGTGCCGAGGGGATCGTACGGCCGTTGTGGGTGGCCGCCTCGGTCGGGCCGTACGGGGCGATGCTCGCGGACGGCTCCGAGTACCGCGGGCGGTACGGGCTGAGCGTCGGGGAGCTGGAGCGGTTCCACCGGCCCCGCCTGGAGGTGCTGGCCGGGGCCGGGCCGGATGTGCTCGCGCTGGAGACCGTGCCCGACGCCGAGGAGGCGGCGGCCTTGCTGCGGGCGGTGCGCGGGCTGGGGGTGCCGGCCTGGCTGTCGTACAGCGTGGCGGGTGGGCGGACTCGGGCGGGACAGCCGCTGGCGGAGGCGTTCGCCCTGGCCGCCGACGCGGACGAGGTGATCGCGGTGGGGGTGAACTGCTGTGCGCCCGAGGACGTGGACCGTGCGGTGGAGGTGGCGGCGCGGGTGACCGGGAAGCCGGTGGTGGTCTATCCCAACAGCGGGGAGGTGTGGGACGCGGCGGCGCGGGCGTGGACGGGACGGTCGACGTTCGCGGCGGATCAGGTCGCGGGGTGGCGGGCCGCGGGGGCCCGGTTGATCGGGGGCTGCTGCCGGGTGGGACCGGAGGCGATCGCCGGGATCGCCCGGGCGGTCCGGGGCCCGCAGGACCGCTGACCACCGCGCGCGGGTCCCCGCGCTGCCGCGGGGCTCAGCGGCGGCGTACCGCGGCCACCGAGCGGCGCAGCCGGCGTACGGCCGTGGCCGGTTCGGCGGTCCGCTCGGACCGCGGCACCGCACCCGGTGTCCAGAGGGCGAACTCACGGTCCCGGGGACCGGACACCGTGCGGGGCTCACCGTCGCCGAGGACACGGACCGGATGGGTGTCGTCCCAGGACCGCCAGCCGGGGTCCCCGGTGGCGGCGAACCGCACCCAGGCGCCGTGCGTCTCGTCGGCCAGCCGCTGCGGGGCGCCCTCACCGGCCAGCCGGGCCGCGTCGGGCCCGTCCCCGGTGTCGAACACGAAGCCCAGCTCCAGGGCGTGGCAGGCGCCGAGCCGGGGGCGGTTGGAGGGCCAGGCGAACTCGTAGAGGTACGA
This sequence comes from Streptomyces sp. NPDC059224, assembly GCF_042754285.1. NCBI lineage: Bacteria > Bacillati > Actinomycetota > Actinomycetes > Kitasatosporales > Streptomycetaceae > Streptomyces > Streptomyces sp. NPDC059224. Next base: position 76,285 of record NZ_JBHZAN010000019.1, on the reverse strand, counting down.
CGAGCCCGGCCGGGCCTCGGCCAGCCGGTGCAGCGGACGGCGGAGCAGGTGGTCGGTGACCATCTGGCCGACGGTCTCGGCGGTGCCGGCCTCGGGGTGCAGGAGGCGGTAGCCGCGGGGCACCTCGTGGCCGGCGTGGCAGCGGGCCATGGCACCGGCCAGGGCGACCGGGCCGAGCCGGTCGACGTGGTCGAGCAGGCCGCCGGGGACCAGCCAGAGCCGGTACTCGTCGCGGGTCCAGCCCATGAGGAGGTCCACGCCGTGGGCCGCTTCGCCGTCGAGGAGGGCCTCCAGGGGGTCGCGCGGGACGAGGTCGCCGTCGACGACGATCCCGAAGGCGGGGCCGCCCAGGACCGGGCTGCTCAGCCGGCCGACCTCGGCCTGGGTGCGCAGCAGTAGCTCGCGGTCGACCTCGGCGAAGGCCTGGGCGGTGGCGGGGACACGCAGCCGGTTGGCCATCCGGCGGACCATGCGCCGCACCTTGTCGCGCTCCGCGGCCTCGGGCGGGCCGCTCTGCAGCACGGCCCGGCGGATCAGCCCCTGGGCCTGGGGCGCGGCCAGCAGGGCGCCGGCGCTGATGGCTCCCGCCGACTGGCCGCAGAGGGTGATGCGGTCGGGGTCGCCGCCGAACCCGGCGACGGTGTCGTGGACCCAGCGCAGGGCGGCGAGCTGGTCGCGCAGGCCGGGGTTCGGCGGGGTGTCGGGGAACAGGCCGTACCCCTCGACCCCCAGCCGGTAGTTGACGGAGACGAAGACCACCCCGTCACGGGCGAACGCGTGGCCGTCGTACACGGGTACGGCGGACGATCCCCGGGTCAGGGCGCCGCCGTGCAGCCAGACCAGGACCGGGAGCCGGGCGCCGCGGCCCGGCTCCGGGGTCCACACGTTGAGGTTGAGGCAGTCGTCGCCGGGGATCACCGGGTCGGACAGATACTCCGCGAACGCCTCCGAGTACGGCGGTTTGGGGGCCGTCGGCCCGAAGTCACCCGCGTCCCGGACGCCGTCCCAGGGCTCGGGCGGCACGGGCGGACGGAACCGGTGCGCCCCGAAGGGCGGGGTGGCGTAGGGGATGCCGCGGAACACCGCGACCCCGTGTTCCCACCTGCCGCGGACCGCCCCGTACGGGGTGCCGGCCACGGGTCCCGTCGGGTCCGTCCGGTCTGCCGTCATCCGCCCACCAGCTCCTCCCGCCGCACGCCACGACACCGGTTGGAAAAGAGCACCACATCCAGTTCCAGTATTCCGCCGTACACGGCGTCCCGGCGGATACGCGCGGCTACTCGGCGTACCGCGGGCGGCCGGCCGCTTCCCGGCTCGAGATCGTTTTCTGTGCACGAATCCGACCTTGCGCGCCACGGCGGCCTGTGCCCCGGCCGAGCACCACGCCACGGTGGCCGCCCCGGACGACCGGCACGACCCGAAGGAGGACGTGGAGCTGGACGACGAGGGCCGCCCGGACACGAGCGAGGAGTGAGCCGGAACGCCCCGTCAGGAGCGGTGGGGGCCCCCCCCCCCCCGCACCACCGCCCCCCGGGTTCCCCCCCCCCCCGCCAAAAAAAGGCGTCGCGCAGAGGGTGTATAATATAAA